>NZ_JAUBUE010000106.1:0-4340 GCF_036705305.1 Microcoleus sp. B3-D7
TGGCGTATTGTGAGTCGTTTGGGTACATCCTATTTGAGGTTTTTTGTCAACCTCTTTTACTGGACTGGCGCTCTAGGCTGTATTCGGGGAGAAATTCTCAATGAAGATTAGGCATTTCTGTTTCAAGTTTTTTCAGGTACTCTTCTTTCTTATGAAAACTAGCCTTATCAAAAATGATAACTATTATTGCTCATTTCTCAGCAAATTGTGAGGCTTGGTTACTTGCTAATACCATTCATTGATTAGCTCTTCATAAAAGAGTTTTAGCACTTAATAAAACTTATATTAATTGCCTCTTTTGAGAAACTATACCTACATTTTTTGAGACAAATTCCTCCCTGCTCCCATTACATTACCTCTGGCTTTTCTTCGGTCTCTTCTGACCTTTTTTCGGCTTCCTTTTTTACACCAGTTTTTTGTGCTGGTGACTCTTAAACTAAATCCAATGTCGTCCCAAAACCATACCTGTAATCGCTCTGGCGTTTTTTTTTATAATTTTAAATATTTTGCTATATTTATTTTAAGCGCTGTCCTTTTTTTAGGATTTTTCTTGGCCTCTAGGCTATACTTAGCGAGCGAGGTAAACATAGTTTTTTTGCTTTAATATCCTCCGAACTTGTCCTACATATAATTTTATTTATGTGAATTATTATAATTATGTTGCTAATCTCTGCGCTGTCCATCTTCCAAAATTATATCCTACTTATTGAGGGTCTTTGTCTAGAGTTATTAATAATATATGTATATATTTATGTCTGGCTTTTTTGTGATTTCCCTCTATTTTTTTATCTATCAAACTTTCTAGATTGTCTGTGTCTCCATTGAGACACTCTGTTGGATACTTTGTTGACTGAGCAACCCAAAAAATCAGCGATTTTAGATTTTGCTTTGCCGTCATTGAGCAATAATAAAATCATAATTATTTCTCGAATAGTTGCTTTTTTTCCCTCTATTAAAGCTTTTTGTAGTTTATCTATTTGTTGGGGCTTGAGATGTTTTTTGGGCTGGCATTTTTGTATTGAGTGACTCAACTAAATTTATACCCTATTTAACGGCCCAACAGTTTCTACTCTTTTTGAGTCAATAACAGAGCCAGCTTTCACAGATTCAATTGAGAACATTTATAATCAGAATATTTTAATTGCACTACCTATGAGATGCGACAAAACTTAACTACTGTCAATATTTATTAAGGATTCAAATTAAAATGAACTAGGAGTTGTGCCGACAGTTTCAGAAACCCGGTGGGTTTCTATGTTTATGGTTATTTATCATTGCCAAACCTCTGATTTTGCCCAGAACACCGATTTTTTAGTGGAGCGTCCTGCAGACAGTATAATAACTCACAATTTCTTCAGAATTACTGACTATTTTTTTAGTTGCTAAAAATGTAACAACCCGGATATTTAGCAATTTCAGTGGGAAGGTAAAGTATAGCATCTGTTGTATGTGAGGAGAATCAACTTTATGAATTCAAATTTGCAACGTCGAGATCGCATTAATTTCCGCAGTCTGGTAACAGCGTTGTGTTTAACCTTAACTCTCGTGAGTTTTGTGAGATTAGATCCGGCGGCGGCTCAAGAACAGCGGATCAGAACGCTGAGTGTTACTGGGCGGGGTGTGGAAACGATTCCTACAACTCAAACACAAGTGCGCCTGGGGGTTGAGGTGCAGGGCAAAACGGCGGCCCAGGTGCAGCAGGAAGCGGCGAGACGATCGTCCGCTGTGGTAGAGTTACTGCGATCGTGCCAAGTCGAAAAACTCGAAACTGCCGGCATCACCCTCAATCCCATTTATAACTTCGACAACAACCAACAGCGCTTGACGGGCTATACGGCGACGAATACCGTCAGTTTTCGGATTAATACTGCATCTGTCGGCACTTTGCTTGACGATGCGGTGAATGCCGGAGCCACACGCATCGACGGTGTGAGTTTTGTCGCTGCCGATAGTGCGATCGAATCTGCTCGAAAACAAGCACTCCGCAAAGCAACTCAAGATGCTCAAGCGCAAGCGGATGCAGTCTTTAGCGCCCTCAACCTCAAGCGGGGAGAGATTCTGGGCCTTCAAGTCAACGGTGCGATCGCGCCCCCTCCAATGTATCGGCAAGTGGCTGGTACTCGCGCTGCTGCTGCTGACGCTACAACCCCTGTGGTGGGATGGGAACAGCAGGTAGAAGCTTCTGTGACTTTGCAATTTGGATATTAAATAGTTAGGGGTTGAACTGGCCACATCAGCTTGACCCTCACTATTTCTCAATTTATCAAGCAGCTTTTTCTACAAAAAACTTTAGCTGTTTTAACGACTTCTGCCCGTAGTCGAGCAATTGTTCGCCTCCCACACAAATATTTCCGTATCTTCGCCCCCAAGAGCCACAACAATCAAAGCCTTAACAATTTTAGCGCCAAACAAAGTTTCACTCTAAGTAAGTCGGTGGAAAAATTCATCACTATGTAAGGAAATATTAAGTGGCGCACTCTGAGTTAAAGTATAACTGCTCACCGCAACTTTGTTGCGGTGAGCAGTTACGCCAAATGGCTACAACCTATTATGAACTATGAACGGAATATCTCCTTTTTTAGGGGGAGAGTTCCTCAATAAATAGACTCTCCGTTAAACCCTAGGCGATCGCATTCCTCCTAAACAGAAAAGAGTCCACTCTTTTCTAAGGTCCACTCTCTGTTAAACTCTCTTAGGGCGAGCTTTAACAAGCTGGAGTTAAGCCCTTACTTTACCTAGTCCTTAATGATTCTCTTGTCATTAATGACCACTTGATCCTTGAGTTTAGGAGTGCCGGAGATGTGAAGATCACTATCCTTATTTTCCTCTGCAGCCGATTCGGCTAGATATTGGGCAGATGACTTAACATCGTGGGCTGCACGTTTAGCAGATTCGGCTGCATTTTGGGCAGATGATTTAAAATCATGCGCTGCACCTTGAGGAGATGGGGTTGCATTTTGGGCAGATGACCTAAAATCAGGCACTGGAGGTTTAGCAAATTCGGCTGCATTTTGGGCAGATGATTTAAAATCATGCGCTGCACCTTGAGGAGATGGGGTTGCATTTTGGGCAGATGACTTAACATCCTGCCTAAAATCATGCGCTGCACCTTTAGCAGATTGGGCTGCATTTTGGGCAGATGACTTAACATCCTGCTTAACATCCTGCGCTGCATCTTTAGCAGATTCGGCTGCATTTTGGGCAGATGACTTAACATTATGCGCTGCACCTTTAGCAGATTCGGCTGCGCTTTGAGCAGATGACTTAATTGATTGGGCTGCACTCTTGCCAGATGACTGAAGCGATTCGGCTGCACTTTTTATAGATGGCTCCACTGCCTTCGCTGTATCTTTTACAGTCGATCTAAACTCCTTAGTTGCGCCCTCAATTTCTTGAGCTACAGCTTTGGCAGAAGGCTTAACTTCATCAGCCGTACTTTTAATAGAGTCCGCTGCACTTTGTATAGATGGCTTGACACCTTCGACTGTCTGCTTGACTGAATCTTTTACTTCTCTAATCGTAGGTTTGACTTCCTCGGATGCGCTCTTGACTGCATCTACTACAGAAGGCTTGGCTTCCCTAACTGTCTCATTGACAGATTCGGCTATACCTTTAATCGAAGGCTTAGTTTCCTCAACAGTCTCCTTGACTGCTTCTGCTGTAGCTTTGATAGATGGTTTAACTTCCTCAGCAGTTTCCCTTGCTACTGTCCCTAGCTCTTCTACAGTGTGTTTAATACCGTCTGCTACAGTGTGTGCTGCATCCCCTAAATTATCTACAGCACGGTTAACAGTATCAGCAGTACCTTTACCAATCATAGCGCCAGCTACTGAGCCTGCTACAGCACCAATAATGCCTCCAGAGCGAGCACCCAGTATACCACCGACTGCTGCTCCAGCTATCCTCGCACCAATGCCTGAGCCTGATGATTGATCTTCCTGTGATTCTGCATTTTCGTTAGTCTGAGCCTGAAGCTGCTGGTTCTCGCTATTGTCAACATTCTTTTCCTGGAAGTTAGGATTGGCTTCAGGCTGGTTAAAAGGCTGGTTATTATCAGTCATAGATATCCTTGGGTATTACTGCTACATTTACTAGCCTAACTATATACTTCTCAGAAAATCTACTGCCTAAGAACTAGATTTTGACTGTTACTTAAGAAGTAGATTATTAAAGGTACTGACCACTACGGCCCTAGCGGCTCGCGGTTCATTCGAGCTTGAAGAAGCTGGAGGCGCGCGATCGGACATCTGGAACAGTCTTAGCTTATACCAATTTTATGTGAAGTTGCATATAATAGAGAGATAGCTTTTATGGTGCGTTTATGAGTCGTAGTTTAAAAA
>NZ_JAUBUE010000048.1:0-48894 GCF_036705305.1 Microcoleus sp. B3-D7
GAAATCTGTTCGTTGTCATCTTACAATTTTATTCTTGAAGCCCTATTCTATGCAGCTTCATATTAAATTGGTATTAACAGCCTTGGAATTTAATATCCTGTATTTTTTGGCAAGTCATTCCCGTCAATCTTGGAGTCGCCAACAGCTAATTGAAAAAATTTGGGGGTGGAACTGCCACGACACAGGAGAAGAGAAAGTTGTTAGCGTACATATCGGTCAGATTCGCAAGAAAATGATTGAAGTTGATGCTACTGGATCGCAGTTTATTAAAACTATTCGGGGTTACGGTTACAGGTTCGAGCCGCCTTCGCCCACTGCAATGGCACTTTCCTAAGCTCATCGGCATTAACCACCTTATTTGGTGAAAAACCGATTTTCCCACCTACCGTCGGGCAGCCAGATGCCTCCTAGGGAACGAACGCGATCGGCTAACATGAAGTAAGCCCAAGCCGTGCCTAAAGGTTTGAGGTGTCGATCGAAGATTTCGATTTCCTGCCGCTGATATTCGTTTTGTGTCGGTTCCCGCAGCGGATGATAGTCTTCCAGTCCGTCTAAATCGTCCAAAATAGCCGAGTTTGCGAAACAGAGGAGAAAGCCGCAGACTGTACCATCTCCGGCCATCATCGCAGGATAGCCGATCGGCAGCGCAAAAAGTTGACCGCAGGCGATGGCGGGGCAAGCATCCACAACTTTTCCTTCGCAGTAGCGGAGGTAGTTGCACTCCCCCGGTTTGAGTGTGCCGTATACAAAGACTTTCATCGGGTAGGGCTTAACCGCTAGTTTTTGCTAACATAGATGGCTAAGCTAATAGTTTAAGTCTCGCGGGCGATCGCGACTGCAATCTTGATAAATTTCGTTGTTTACCCTTTCTTATAATTCATGACTCTAGCAGTTAGTTTTATTGCTTTTGGACTTCACCCTTTACACCTGAGTTCTTTCTTGCCATCCCTGCCCCTTGACAGCTTGTTTTCGACTCAAGGGATTATGGTAATGCTGCTGGCCGCCTATGCGGGGGCGATGTGGATGTTTCTCACCAGTGCTCCGAAGGTACACACGGTGATGGTATCCGATCTTGGGCAAGCGAGGGAGTTCTATGAAGGTATGCTAAACCTGCCCGTAGCAGAAGTGCCGCTGCACTACTACTACAATTACGAGCAAACTTTGGGGACAACTGGTATCGATCCGCTGTATTTGTCGCCAAATGTCGGGAGGGCAACGAGCTCTCAAACGATGGGGAGTCCCGAGGGTTTGTGGTATCAGTTGATGAAAAATACCCAACTGCACATTATTAGTGGGGCCGGTGTAGGGGAAAAAAATCGCCCGCGTCACGTTTGTTTCGATCGCGAATGTTTGGATCAGCTATTGATGAGGGTACAAACTCGGGGCATTAGTTATAAAATTCGCCGGGAAAAGCCGCTGAATTTTTTGGTCAAGGATTATGACGGCCGGGTAATTGAAATGGCTGAGGTTAGTAATTAGAGAAGACTCGGCTGTTGAAACCGATCGTACACAAAATTTAGTCTCTGCAGAGAGGGACAAAAGAATCAAAGGGGTATTACATCCCAAGTTAGAAACCCGGTTTATCTAAAAAACCGGGTTTCTTGTTCATTAATTAATCTTAGATTCAACGCTTGATTTTTCCGAAACCGCCGCTGCTTTAATCTCTGAAATCGCTTTCCGGCTGAAAATTTGGAAGTAGAGAGAAACAAAAAACTCTTTGACTGGAAAAACTATAAAAGTCAAAGGATTAATTGTAACGATGATATTCCGCGCATCGGCTTTAGCTTGTTTGACAATTTGCAGCGCTACCCAATCTGGCGACATGATGCCGATCGGGTTTAAATTGCTTTTAAACGGCCCTAAAATCAGTTTGCGAACGATGCAGGGTGCGTCTAGCCGCCGCAGGGTGACTAAATCTCCCAGGGCGCGTTTGCTGAGTTCGTACAGGGGACTGACAGCGGGAATTACTTCTGCTTCGGAAGTGTTGAGCCAGACTTCTTTGCAAGCGATGTTTTCGTTAGTGCGGACTGTTAAGAAAAAGAGTTCCATCAGCCGCCAGGCGGAAAAAGTGTTAATTTCGTAGGAGTTTGCGATCGCCTCTCCTGTTCTTTTTCCGTGTACATTAATCCCGTGATTGATGACGAGAATATCGATTTTTTCTAAAAATAGGGCTAAGTCTGCCTCTTGGCCAGCTTGCCAAGTTACGGTTTTTATAGGTAAACTTTCGCCGTCTAAATTCAAAGTAATTTCCTCATTTCCAGAGGTGAGGGCGATCGCTTTTGCACCAGCTTTGTGCAGGTGTTTGAGAAGCGAACGACCTAAAGTTCCCGATGCACCGGTGACGGCTACAGTTTTGCCTTTGAGAGAAAGTGCTGTACCCATAAGTTTATCTATTAAGGTGAAAGTACCGCAATAGTAAGCATTTTGATTGTCGAAGTGATGCCGCCAGTGATAAGGTTTATTAACTAACCACTTGCCAGGGGGAGTCAGGAAGTCTCCCGGTTGGTGGGTGATGTCGGTTAGTTCGTCTGCACCTTTGAGGCCGCACCCGCGGGCGATCGCGCTCAACAAAAAGCCTAAAGTATAAATACAACCGGCTGCTGCGCCCCAGTGATATTCCGGTAGCCCCAAATAAGCTACAACCCACAGCAACAAGCCCAAAACCATCATCGCCGCAGCTTCGGGCACGTCGTGACGCCAGTGTGCTTGCTTGTAAATAGTCTCGCTGACGGGGGTCAAATTCGGGCGGAAAACGCGGTGATGCCAAGTGTGCAGCTTTTGCAGGGGTACCCAATAATGGGACACGACGTGATAAAAGTCTCGTATTATTTCTGCCCAGCAGACAGAAGCTATTGCCACAGCGCCGACTATCCAGTAATTTACCATGCTCGCACCAGTTTGAAATTTGAGATATTAGATATTGTCTGCTTTGAAAGATAACTCAAAATGGCTTTTATTGCTAGTCTGGAAGTTGACTCAGGCGTTTTAAAATCTGCAAAACCCGGTACAATTCATTGCCGGGATTGCGGATTACAAATTCTGGAGATAAGGCATACTGAGCTATTTCGCCTCTGACTAACTTGACAAAACTAAAGTTAGCACCTGTAGAAATCATTCCAAAAGTAGGAGTTTCGGGATCGGGATCTGCGAGCATATATGTCAGGAGTTGGGCAAGTGCTTCGTCCGTTGAAAACGAAAGTTGTTTGGATTCAATTACTGTCACCCACAAGTTTGCTTTCATAATTAGGATATCTATTCTGCCTTCGATGATTCGGCCTTCGTCTTCCTCTTGAATGGATATCGACTTTTCGGCTTTGACTTGAAAAGGAGACTCATACAGACCGGCAATAAACAAAATGGGGCTGATGATTGTTAGCTTGACTGCATTTTCCAATACAGGCGGGTTGTCTACTAAGTTGAAGTATATGTCTTGGACGCGATCGAGTAATTGTTTTTCTGAGTCTGTTACTTCGGGTAATTTTTCTTGCCATTCTCGGAAAAATTCACTGTTGCGAACTCGCTGCAAGCCGAAGTTATCGATTAGATAGCGGAGGTTGATATCTCTTGCTTGTAGTTTTTGCATTATGATTAATAACGGCTGTTATAGTTATTAATAATAATGTTAGCATAGTTGAGATTTTTAACCGCAGATGAACGCCGATGAAATTCCGAGTAAGTTAATTTGGCTGAGATGTCTGTTCATTGGGATTTGCGATCGGCAATTCGCGGTTTTTGCGTGGCTTGCATTTCCAGCAATTGCGGCACGGTTACAAAACGATATCCCTGCTGTTTGAGTTTGGGAATAATTGCAGATAGCGCCTCGACTGTTTGGTGGCGATTGCCGCCGCCGTCGTGCAACAATACGATCGCCCCGGATGTCGCTTGGGATAGCACGGTAAGGGCGATAGCAGCGGCCGGACGTTGCAAAAAGTCTTTAGGGTCGATCGACCACATCACCACTACATAATTCTTCTTTTGAGCGTAAGCTGCCAAACCGTTATTTAAGCGGCCGCCGGGGGGGCGAAACAAGAAACTTTTGGCCCCAGTCGATCGATAAATATGAACACCAGTATTATCTATTTCATCCGATGCAGTTTTTTCGGTAACATTGTGAGAATAGTGATGCCAAGTATGGTTGCCGATCGCATTTCCCGCTTGCACAACTCTTTTCGCAATTTCTGGATACTCCCGCAAATTTGCACCCAAGCAGAAAAATGTGCCCACAACTTGATGTTTCTGCAAAATTTCTAATATTTTCAAAGTTTCAGGCGAAGGGCCATCGTCAAATGTCAGGGCGATAACTTTTGAGTTGTTAATACTGGCTTTATAAACAATTTGGCTGCGAAATTGCGCGGGCGGTGCGAAGACTAAAGGTTGTTCGGGAGGTTTGGGAGAGGGAGTTGCGGGGGGAGAAGGGGGTGTTTTTAGTTTTCGGGGTTTCAGCAGGTTTGGTAGGGGATTTTCAACGGGTGCGATCGGTATTAGCGGATTTGAATTGGCGGTTTTTCTGTTTTCTGACAACAAAGAAATTGTGATGCTCAATCCGATAAGTATAACGGTTTTAATAACCCGTTTTTTATTGCCTTTGCGACTCATCAGGTATAGGAGTTATTTTGAACAATCTCATTATGCCTGATTGTTCTGCTAGCTTAAAAGTTTGGTAAATTATTTTTTTGCAAAACTTCGATCGCACTAAAGCTAGACTTAGGCAGAAACCGGGTTTTTTTAGGCAAATTAATCGTGGCTAGCCACCCTTTCCGCTATCAAAACCCGGTTTATTAATAAAAAATCTACACTTTCAGGCTCTTTCCGCGACAATAAAACAACGTGATTACACCCTATCTGTCAAGGACTATCTACAATCGGCAAGTTTGCCGTGCCCTTTCATCCTCCGGTTCTTGCCACCCAAAAGCAAAATGACTCACCGCATTAATTTGCGGCGTCGCCGAGCGAATTGCCGCCATTTGAATCTCCAAAGACGGTCGATTTTTCAGAGGTTTTCCCCAATCTCCAGCAATAGCAGGAATAATTTTTGCTCCCGCAGGCGCTAAACTTACTGTCCGCTGCACCTGTGGCACAATGCAGCTTACATCCCCGCAATTTCCGTA
Source organism: Microcoleus sp. B3-D7 (assembly GCF_036705305.1). Taxonomy (NCBI): domain Bacteria; kingdom Bacillati; phylum Cyanobacteriota; class Cyanophyceae; order Oscillatoriales; family Microcoleaceae; genus Microcoleus; species Microcoleus sp. B3-D7. The sequence goes on from NZ_JAUBUE010000048.1 coordinate 5,109, forward strand.
AGACATGGCGTGGAATTCTACAGTAGCCGGAAATGTGTCCCAAGGCTGCAATCTCGAATCATATCCCCCTTGATTTATCGCTTGATTTGCAGTGGGAAAAAACACTGCTCCTACAGGAATTCCCATCCTTTGAGCTGGTTGAATTGCTACCCCCAAAAAATCTAAAATCCCTTGGACTGCGTGAGCAACGCTTAGTTTCCACAAATCTTTTTGCAGAATGCCGGTATCGGGAAGCCGCAGTGTCGGTTTTGGTGTCGGAGTTGCAGGGTTTGGCTTGTTAGTGGCGGGAGTTGTTGAGGCTGTTCTTGATGCGGCATTCTCCCTTCTAGAAGGTGGAGTTGCTACTGACATCACCTGCGGAATTCGGCCCTGCCAAAGAGGTTCTCGCTCAGTTGGATACTGTTTGACTACTGCTTGAACGTCATTAGGATTGATAAATCCCTTAGTCAAATATCGCTGAATTAAATCTCGCCCTTGCTGATTGCTAGCCCGCTGCAAAAGAACTTGCTGCGATGCTGGGCCGTAAATCCACAAGTCTTGAACTTTGGTAGCAACTGAAGCAGGTCCGATGCCCCGTAGATAGCGAATGTAGTCGAACAACATTCCTTGGGGCTTGCGCTTGACTATTTGATTTACTAATAAAGTATAGTCTTGCCGTGCTTGTGGGTTGTACGGATCGATAAAGGCTTGATTGCCCGGAACTTCTCCGAAGTCCTCGTTAATTGCTGCGTATTCACTTACTGTTAAACTTGTCTGATTTTTACCGTTGATAGCGAGGGTTTGCTGTCTGTCGGGACGCTGAGCATAGCTATAGCCAAAGTTCATGGTAAATAACCAGGCGTAAACTTTTAAACCTCGCTGTTTGCCTTTGGCGATCGCCTTTTCTAACAAATCGTATTTCTCGTAACCGCGATTTCTCAAAACAGAAGGCCAAGCCGTAGGATTGTCTGCGACTGGTAGCAGCACTTGACCATCGTAAAACACTTCAACATAGACTTGGTTGTAGCCTTTATTCACAACTTTGTCTAATACTCGATCGAGTTCTCCGGGTCTGACATCGCAGGGATACAAACGCAGCCAAACTGCTTGGGTTTCCGGCCAAGTTTTTTGGCGGCATTCTGCTATTTCCCGCGCGTGTTTGTTCAAAACAGCAAAATATGCTTGCTGAGATTCCCGTTTTCCCGAGAGCGCGGCGCGGCGCAAGTCTTCTTTTTGATTGACTTGTTCTTGGGATAATTGACAATAGGCTGATGTTTGGGCAAAAGCTGGTTTATTTCCGATAAACGGCCAAACAAGCTGGCTGATGAAGCTACTGGTTAAAACAGCAGTTACCGCACTTAAAAAGCGTCGCTGGTGTTGAAAATTCGCGATGCGAGTTGGTGCAATTTTCATGGGACAATGGAATGGGGTTTTCTGGTTTAAATTGGGTGGCGATCGCATTTTTGCGAGCGCGCTCAACAAGCAGCTACAAATTTTCTACTTTTTTCCGTTGACTTAGTTATGGCACAAGTCGATCGCACAATGCAAATTCTATCTGGCGGCTATTTAAATCCAATAAGGGCGATCGGGTAAGATAAGACTCGGCGATTAAACTCCTGCTATGGTATACAAACTTTCCTCTGCCTAAGTGTTGGTGCGGATGCACGCGCCTTCGCAGACTCAAAAATAAAGGGGGTAAAAAGCCCGGATTTGATATTATATCCAGTTGGATTTTTCAGTATTTTTTCCCAAAATGCTGCATAAAAAAGCGCCTGGATACAGTGGGCGCTAAAAGCAGTTGATATTTCTACTAAAAATTGTTAACACTCAAATATCAAGGATGAAGATGAATTGTTAAAATTTATCCTTGATCCTAAATTTTGAGATTAAGCTCCTCTGTTAAGAGCAGCTTCAATCTGCTGAAATTCTGACTCAAGACGCTTTTTCAATTTTTCAGGAACCGGACGGTTGGGATAGGAACTGTAATGTCCTGCCAAAGAGTTTAATGCCGTCCGCATTGTCGTGAAAGATGCCAGCTTGGTAAGAGCGGGATCGCGGCGGTAGGCAGCAAAAAAATCGTTGATACTTGTGCGAGCCTTGGCTTGAGCGGCTGCTTTTTCCGGCGTGCCCTCTGGCAAAGTGAGCGCTGTTCTCAAGCTCTTCACTAATGCTAATGTGTCTTGGCCATAATCTCCACTCAGAGTGGCTGGAACATTGGTACAGCCCGCTACGCCGATGACAACAACTAATACCAGGGCTAACAGACGGGAAATGTAATGCTTCATAAGGTTTAGAAAAATGGAAGCGAAAGCGGCAATCAAAATTAACCTTTATCCTATCTCGAATTGAGCTAATAATGCCACTTTATACAATTTTTTGTGTCAATACCATGAAACAGAAAATTTGTCAATCTAAAATCTAAAATCTAAAATCTAAAATCGATTGATTTGTCCAGCAACGACGGAGAGAATTTGGGTTTGTCGCAGCCACTGAGCATCAAAAGCCCCTAGGTGAGTTGTAGTAATCAGAGTTTGAAATCGTTCTTGAATTGTTTCTAAAAGTTGATTTTGGCGGCTCAGATCGAGTTCTGCAAGTACGTCGTCGAGCAATAGTAAAGGCGCTTCGCCGACGACTTCTTCAATAAGCTGCAGTTCGGCTAATTTTAATGCTAATACCAGAGTTCGCTGCTGACCTTGGGATGCGTATTGACGAGCTGGGGTATTGTTAATTGTAAATGTAATGTCGTCGCGGTGGGGGCCGACTAAAGTGGTTCCTTGAAACTGTTCTGCGATCGCCCTTTTTTGAATTTTCTCTAAAAATGCTTGTCGCACTCCTTCGAGATTATCTTTAGCGATTAATTCCGCACCTACTTCAATATTAGCATCGTATTTCACATCTAAAACTTCTCCTGAACCGCTAATTGAACGGTGCCAATTTCGAGCTAAAGGCATCAAACGCTCCAAAATTCGATCGCGCCTGCGGATGACGCGAGCACCCGCTGTCGCCAACTGCGCGTCCCACAAAGCTAATTCTGAACTGGGAATGGGAGATTGGGCATTGGGCATTGGGCATTGGGCATTGGGCATTGGGAATTCTGCGGTATTTTGGTCTTCGGGGGTTTCAGATCCGATAAATCGCATTTTGTCAAAACCTTCAGAAAATTCCGCTTTCCTGATTTCTTTAGAACGTTTCAACAGAGCGTTTCGCTGGCGCAAAATTTGGTTGTACTGCTGCAAAATGTGAGCGTAAATCGGTTCTAACTGGATGACTAGGCGATCGATCCAATTGCGCCTTCCTTCGGGCCCGCCGCGCACTAAGTCCAAATCCAAACAAGAAAATTGCACTACATTTAAGACGCTCAAAAAGTCTAAATGGCGACGCAGCGGTTCACCGTTGATCTTCAGTGTTCGACGCGCCCCAGAGCGAAGAGTTAAAGCTAAGTCGATTGCTCCGGTTTGACGTTCGAGTGTAGCATCAATTTGCCCGATCGGCTTTGAGTCGAGTATTAAATCGCGATCGCGCCCTACTCTATGACTTTTTAATGTGGAAAGCAACTCTACCGCCTCTAACAAGTTAGATTTTCCTTGAGCGTTATTTCCTACTAAAATGGTTTTGGGAGCGTCAAAAGCTACCTTTTGATCGAAGTAGTTCCGAAACTGCCGTAGGTGCAGCGTTTTCAAATACATAATATTAGTAATTGCTAATTGGTAATTGGTAATTAGTAATACAGTCATCGAGCGGGTAAACGACCGGGCGAACCTTACAGGTTAGCAACCGAGATCCTTTACGATTGCTATTTTCCCCGAGCGTTGCGCTAGCAATCACATTATAACGAAGTAATAAATGTTTAATTGTGACACAACCTCTTTAGTCTTCATAGCGATGACTTTGGCTGCGAGCCAGGGGTTTCAACCCCTGGCGGATGTGAATAGAGAATAGTGCCAAATGCGAGGGAGCTAGCTAATAATGAAACATCGCTCAGTAGGCGTCACCCGTTAACACTATTTTCTAGATTTGTAAAAACGCAAGAACAGTTTTTCCATTTCAATCCAGACAAACATCAGAGCGCTGAAACCGAAGCAAACTAGCAACTCAAACCCCGTTAAATAATGAGTGCCAAAAAATGATCTCAGCGGCGGAACGTAAATCAGCATCAATTGCAGAATAGTAGTCACAATTACAGCCCCCCACACAAAAACATTAGTGAAGGGATTTAACTCGAGAGTTAGCTGAGTGTTAGACCGAATGGCGATCGCGTGACCCATTTGCGCCAAACAAAGAGTTGTAAACACCATTGTTTTCCAAGCATCTGGATCTCCGTGTCCGGGAGAGTGAGTATATCCGTAAGCCCAGGACATCATCGCGATCGTCAAAATTGCAAAAATAATCCCGATCCGAATCATGTAAGAACCCAAACCCCGCGCAAAAATACTTTCTCGCGGACTGAAAGGAGGCCTTTTCATCACGTTCGGTTCCCCCGGTTCCACAGCCAAGGCCAAAGCGGGAACGCCGTCTGTTACTAAGTTCATCCACAAAATTTGGAGCGGCGTCAGCGGCACTCCTCCCAAACCCATTAAAGGTGCGGCCGCAATTGTCAAAACTTCGCCGATGTTGCTGCCCAAAATGTATTTAATAAAGCGGCGAATATTGCTATAAACCACTCGCCCTTCTTCAGCGGCGGCGACAATAGTTGCGAAGTTGTCGTCGAGGAGCACCATATCGCTAGCTTCTTTGCTGACATCGGTGCCGGTAATCCCCATGGCGATGCCGATATCGGCTTGTTTCAAGGCGGGGGCGTCGTTAACTCCGTCGCCGGTCATCGCGACAAATTTGCCCCAACTTTGCAAAGCTTGGACAATCCGCAATTTGTGTTCGGGGGAAACGCGGGCGTAAACGCTAACCTGTTCGACTTGCTGTTTGAGTTCTTCTTGGCTGAGCTTTTCTAATTCTTGACCGGTGAGAACTCGATCGCCCTCTGTTGCAATACCTAAATCGTAGGCGATTGCTTTTGCTGTCAACTGGTGGTCTCCTGTAATCATCACCACCCGAATGCCAGCATTGCGGCACTTCACCACTGCTTCCCGCACTTCCGGCCGCGGGGCGTCGAGCATACTGACGAGTCCCAGCCAAATCATGTCTTGTTCGCTGGTTTCCTCAGAACCTTCGGGCGGCAGGTTTTCCCAGAGTTTGTAAGCAAACCCGAGGACTCGCAAACCGCCGCTTGCCATGTTGTTGTTTTCGACGAGGATGCGATCGCGCATTTCCTGGGTTAAAGGTTGTACTCGATCGCCGACTATAATGCCTTTGCAGCGCTCCAAAGTCAACTCTGGAGAACCTTTGGTCAGCATCAAATAATTTGACTGCTGTCCTTCTGCTGCGGGAAATCCCGAATTTCCCGATCGGCCCGGCACTTCGCAAATCACGCTCATCCGCTTGCGTTCCGAAGAAAAAGGAAATTCCGCCGTCCGCGGCAGCAATTGAGACTGTTTTTCCTTATAAATGCCTGCTTTTGCCGCTACACACAGCAGAGCTCCTTCTGTGGGGTCGCCTAAAATCTGCCATTCTTGCTGTTCTTGTTGCAATACTGCGTCGTTGCAAACTGCACAGGCAATTAATAAAGATTCGAGTTCTGGATATTCCTCTAAATTATTAATTTTGGCCGATGTCAGGCGATCGGTAAAATCTCCGATCGGCGCATAGCCATCGCCTGCGACGGCGACAGTGCAGTCGCCCGTAGACACTAGCTGAACTACCATTTTATTTTGAGTCAGGGTACCTGTTTTGTCAGAACAAATGGTAGTAACCGATCCCAAAGTTTCTACCGCAGGCAGTTTGCGAATCAGGGCGTTTCGCTTCACCATCCGCCTAGTTCCGAGTGCCAGAGTAACTGTCACGACTGCTGCGAGTCCTTCGGGAACCACAGCCACAGCCATGCTCAGAGAAACTTCTAACAACTCTTCCCACCTGCTGGTATCGAACCCGATGCTGCCGTTTTGGAAGGTAATCATGCCGCCGATGACGACAATTGCGACTAAGCTAAGGGCTCCGGAGACTAGAACATTTCCCAACTGGCTCATCCGCTGTTGCAGGGGAGTCGGTTCGCTTTCTACTGACTGAAGCATGGTGGCAATTTTGCCCAGTTCAGTTTGCATTCCGGTGTTGGTGACGATCGCCTTTGCTCGTCCCTGAACAACTTCTGTCCCTTGAAAAATCAGGTTGAGTCGATCGCCCAAGGAAGCATCTTCGGCAAGTTCTAGCTCTGCTTGCTTGGTGACTGCTAGAGCTTCTCCTGTCAAAGCAGATTCTCTGACTTGCAGATTTGATGTTTCGATCAAGCGTGCGTCTGCTGCTATTTTTACCCCAGCCTCCAACAGCATCACGTCTCCGGGTACGAGTTCCTTGGCTGCTATTTCCGAAGTTTTGCCGTCCCGCACGACTCTGACAAGGGGAGAAGCGAGGTTTTTGAGGGCTGCGAGGGCTTTTTCGGCGCTGCTTTCTTGGAAATAGCCGAGAATGCCGTTGAGTATGACGATCGCAAAAATGGCGATCGCATCTTTGGGAAAAGTATTCGACCGAATGTCCAAAAAAGCTGAAATCACGGCCACACCCATCAGCATCAACAACATGATGTTGGTGAACTGATCGACAAAAATCGACCACGGACTGCGGCCTCCGGTTTCTTCGAGTTCGTTGGGGCCGTATTGCTGCAAGCGTTCTGACACCTGTTGGCTGCTCAAGCCAGCGTCTTTGTTGCTGCTTAGCTGCTGGAGAGTTTTGTCAATTGCTACGGTGTGCCAAGAAGAGGGAGAATTTGAAGACATAAATTACGATCGTGGGGCATAAAGGTGGTTGCGGCCGGACAGCTACAGCCGATCGATCTGGCTGATTACAGTAAGAGAGTTTTAAGTTTTGAGTTCTGAATAAAAAACTGTTTAACTTGGGACTGGTTTTGGGCGGTTCGATGCCGGGGAAGCAAAAAGCTTTTAACTTCACTGCGTCTGGTGGCTCGATCGCGCCGTTTGTAGACCTACCGCTGATAGCACTTATCCACCTTACTACTAAAAATTAGCAATTATTTCGGCTATTACACAGAAAAGAAGCTGAAAGCAAAACTGACGTTGGTGCCCGGATGCCAGCGTGCGCGGCCGGTTAAAACCTACCTCAAAAAAAACGTAATAAAACGCTCGTATCCGAACTCATATATTTTCGATTTTAAAAGAAAAATGGCGCTGCGGTAACAAATCTCGATCGCCTCTGTTGGTTTTCTCACCATCGACAATGCTCAGCTTGCCACACCCTTCCGTGCGACTAGCCTGTGGGAAGCAGAACATAGAACATATAGATGAAGAAAGTTTTTTTGCAACCGCTGCAGGACAAACGGTAGATGCTGGCTCTGGGGTCAAGTTCAAGGACTCCCCAGAGCCAGCATCCCCGCGTTATGAAAGACCGGGCCCGGTCTTTCAACTTCCAACGGCTGAGTTTTGTCACTAAATGCTGATATTTCCGGCACAAGCTGAGGCTGTGGCGAGGGGGTTCACAATCTTTTGGATTTTGCCCGCACCCAATTCTGCAGCCATCCTGACATGGGGCAGAATTTTTACTTTTTTCCCTATTCCCCCAGCCTTCTTTTACGAAAACTTTAATTTACTTAATACTTCTTAACAATTCGGCTTTTCCAGAGAAAGCCAACAGAAGCGATCGGGCCACGGGACGGTTCCGGCCGGTTCTACCGCCACTGCAGGGCGATCGAAGCAAACTCTGCGTTTATTGGGATAAGCCCGCATCTACCCAAGGAAGGAGATTTGTCCGCACTTGCCCCCCCGAGATTTACCTTCTTAGAGAGATAAGTTTCTGTAATAATTTGTAATAAACAAACGCAGGCGAGCATTGTATAAAGATTATCAGAGGGTTGAAACGACAGGCCAAAGTTAACAAAAACCCTGATTGACAAGGTTTGTCGCATCTCATAAAAGGTGTAAAATTTTCTAAGGTTTCTTAAACCTCCGTTGCAATGTAACAATAGTGCAGGTAGCGGAAAGGGAGAGATCGATGGGACCAGCAGATTAGCTGGCATCAAATTTCAACCCTTGCAGGCACTCGTAGCCTGAACAAATTTAACTTAACGGTTTTATACCGCAACCAAACTCAATTAACTCAAATAGGAGAGTTCTTTCATGTTTGACGCATTTACAAAAGTGGTTTCCCAATCTGACGCTCGGGGCGAATTTCTAGCTCAGGGTCAACTAGATGCTCTCAGCAGCATGGTTTCTGACGCCAACAAGCGGATTGACGCAGTAAACCGCATCACCGGCAACGCATCCAGCATCGTAGCCAATGCAGCTCGCACCCTGTTCGCCGAACAGCCTCAACTGATCGCTCCTGGTGGCAATGCTTACACCAACCGCCGCATGGCAGCTTGCTTGCGCGATATGGAAATCATCTTGCGCTACGTCACCTATGCAACATTTGCAGGCGACGCCAGCGTTTTGGACGACCGCTGCTTGAACGGTCTGCGTGAAACATACCAAGCTCTGGGAGTTCCCGGTGGCTCAGTTGCAGCCGGCGTGCAAAAAATGAAGGAAGCAGCGATCGCGATCGCTAACGACCCCAACGGTGTTACCCGTGGTGATTGCAGCTCGCTGATGTCTGAAATCGGCAGCTACTTCGACCGCGCTGCCAATGCAGTCGGCTAAAAATAGCCAAGCGAACCTTTCTTGTGAAGAAGCGAGCATCGCATTTTTGCAAACAATCATTTTTGTACAAAAACAACACAACATTAGGGAGAAACCAGAACAATGAAAACCCCTTTGACTGAAGCAGTAACCGCAGCCGATTCTCAAGGCCGTTTCCTGAGCAGCACAGAACTCCAAGTCGCCTTCGGCCGTTTCCGCCAAGCAGCAGCAGGTTTGGAAGCAGCTAAAGCTTTGACCGCCAACTCTCAGCGCTTGATCGACGGTGCAGCTCAAGCTGTGTACAACAAATTCCCGTACACCCAACAAATGCAAGGCCCGAACTACGCTTCTACCCCAACCGGTAAAGCGAAGTGCTCTCGCGACATCGGCTACTACCTGCGGATGGTAACCTACTGCTTAGTTGCAGGCGGCACCGGTCCGATGGACGAGTACCTGATTGCAGGTGTTGACGAAATCAACCGGACATTTGAATTGTCTCCTAGCTGGTACGTTGAAGCTCTCAAGTACATCAAAGGCAACCACGGTCTGAGTGGCGACGCTGCAACTGAAGCGAATTCCTACATCGACTACGCAATCAACGCTCTGAGCTAGATTTGCGTGATGCCCGGAATTGTAAGCTACTGTTAGCTTGAGTGTTAGCGGTTGTTTAGAATTCCGGGCATCTGCGATCGAAGCCTAGTTTTGCAAATACTTTTTTTAAGCATTTTTCTGTTTTTAAAGCAAAAAAGGGAGAAGCGAAGATGGCGGGATTAGGTGCAGCAGAACGGTTAGGAATAAAAGCATTTGAAGAAGCGGGACGGGTAGAACTGCGTCCCCACTGGACGCAAGAGGATGCGAAAGCAGTAATTCGCGCTGCTTACAGCCAAGTTTTCGGCAACGAGTATTTAATGTCGAGCGAACGACTTACCAGTGCTGAATCTCTGCTGCTGCAAGGGCAGATTTCAGTGAAAGATTTTGTGCGGTCAATTGCACATTCCGAAACCTATCGGAAAAAGTTTTTTTATCCGAACTCGCAAACGCGGTTAATTGAGCTTAATTATAAGCATTTGTTGGGCCGCGCTCCTTACGACGAGTCGGAAATTGCTTTCCACGTTGATTTGTACAATGCAGAAGGCTACGAAGCTGAAATCAATTCTTACATTGACTCGGTTGAGTATCAAGAAAATTTTGGCGAAAGTGTAGTGCCTTACTATCGCGGTTTCGCGACTCAAAGAGGTCAAAAAACCGTCGGTTTTAACCGGATGTTTCAACTGTACCGGGGTTTTGCTTCTAGCGATCGCTCGCAAAACCAAACCCAAGCCCGGCTGACTTGGGAAGTAGCGAGAAATATGGCTTCGCCGATACACACAGCCTCCACCGGAAAAGCCCTTGGCGGGACTTCCGGCGGTTCTCGCGGCCAACTCTACCGAGTCACCGCAATGCAAGGTGCGGCTAAGTTTTCGCCTCAAGTGCGCCGGACAACTACCGAATATCTCGTGCCTTACGAGCAACTTTCGAGTCGCTTGCAGCAAATCAACAAATGTGGCGGCAAAGTGGTAAGTATTACCACAGCTTAAAGTTTGTAAAGACGTTTCAAAAAAACGTCTTTAGCAAATTAGGACTAAGGCTAAAAAATTCTTCAATTTTATGTGTATAGGTAAGGTGTGCAGTGTACACCCTACTTTGAGGCATATTATCCTTAGTCCTAAAAATTTCAAGTGCAACCAAGCATTAAACTTTTGTCATTAATAATTTAGGAGAAAATCTGGTGGCGATTACAACAGCAGCGTCCAGACTAGGAACATCCGCATTGAGCGATGCGCCGAAGGTAGAACTGCGCCCAAACTACACCAAAGACGACGTTGAAACTGTGATTCGTGCGGTTTACCGTCAGGTGCTAGGCAACGACTATTTAATGAAATCCGAGCGACTTATAAGTTCCGAGTCTTTGCTGCGGGACGGCAGTTTGACGGTACGAGAATTTGTACGCGCTGTAGCTAAGTCAGAACTGTACAAAACCAAGTTTTTCTACAACAGCTTCCAAACTCGGACGATCGAACTAAACTACAAACACTTGCTCGGTCGCGCTCCCTACGACGAATCTGAAGTAGTTGAACACTTAGATTTGTACCAAACACAAGGCTACGACGCTGATATTGATTCTTACATCGATTCAGTAGAGTATCAAGAAAACTTTGGCGAAAGTATCGTGCCTTACTACCGCGGCTTTAACACGCAGCGCGGTCAAAAAACCGTCGGTTTTACCCGGATGTTCCGGTTGTATCGCGGCTATGCAAACAGCGATACATCTCAACTAGAAGGCAATAACTCTCGCTTAGCTGTCGAACTCGGCACTAACACCGCTACGCCTGTAGTCGGTCCCTCCGGCGGTAACGAAGGTTGGGCATATCGGCCTTCTGCCAGAAACGTAACTCCCAGCAGCACTTTCGGCGGCGCGGCAGCTTACGGCAAAGAAGGGCGACTGTTGCGCGTGGAAGTTTCGGGAATTCGCACGGGCGGCTATCCCAGCGTGCGCCGCAGCAGCAAGGCTTTCATCGTACCTGTTGAGGATTTGTCCTCGCAAATTCAGAAATTTCAACGCCTGGGCGGAAAAATCGCCAGCATTACTCCAATTTAGTCAGTTGGCAGTTGGCAGTTAGTAGCTTTTAGTCAACAGTCAACAGTCAACAGTCAACAGTCAACAGTCAACAGTCAACAGTCAACAGTCAGAATTACCAATTACCAAGAAGCTTATGTTGGGTCAAATTGTAGCTGGAAAAAGTGGCAATACAGCTTCGGCTGGTCGCTGCTTTCGGTATGAAGTTGTCGGCTTGCGCCAAAGCGATGAAACAGATAATGTGGATTATTCGATTCGATCGAGCGCGAGTACATTTATCACCGTGCCTTACAATCGGATGAATCAAGAAATGCAGCGCATTACTCGCATGGGCGGGAAAATTGTCAGCATTCATCCTTTAAACACGGGTGCAGAATCATCCCATGAGTCATCCCATGAGTCATCCCATGAATCATCGGGCGATCACCAATAGTTTGGTGGGAGGGGCGATGAAAATCGCTTCTTGTCAAGCTAGAAGGGGCGATGAAAATCGCTCCTGCACAAGCTAGAAGGGGCGATGAAAATCGCTTCTTGTCAAACCAAGTCCGCCTGCGCGGAATAAGAGTTAATGCAACCCGCGCAGGCGGGTTTTGTCTGTTTAGCAGCCATTTCAATCGCCGAATAACTAATAACTAATAACTAATAACTAATGACTATGGATTATTACGAATCCGACTCACCGCCGGCAGGTTTAGCTGAGGGCGAGTCTTTAACTGTTGAACAGGCGATCGCAAATTTGCACTCCCAAGATTACAGTCTCCGGTATTATGCTGCTTGGTGGGTTGGCAGATTTCGAGTCAAGGAACCGGCAGCTATTGCAGCTTTAATTGCCGCCTTGGAAGAAGAGTCAGAACAAACAAAAATCGGCGACTATTCCCTATTACGAAATGCGGCGCGGGCTCTGGGTAAATTGGGCGACAAACAAGCCTTACCGGCTCTGATTCGCTGTTTGGAATGCGCCGATTATTACGTGCGAGAAGCGGCGGCTCAAGCTCTAGAAATGCTGGGCGACCGCGATTCTATTGGGCCGCTAATGAAGCTATTGGATGGGGGCGTAGCTGTGGCTGTGCGAGTGCCAGGAAAATCGCACCTCGTGCAACCTTACGACTCGGTAATTGAAGCTTTGGGAACGCTGAAAGCCACAGAAGCAATACCCCTAATTTCACCTTTTTTAGAACATTCTGTGGAGCGGGTGCAGTACGCTGCGGCGCGGGCGATGTATCAGTTAACTGGAGAGCGGGTTTACGGAGATCGGTTGGTAAGTGCTTTGAATGGGGATAATTTGCAGTTGAGGCGATCGGCTTTGATGGACTTGGGGGCGATCGGCTATTTGCCGGGAGCGCAAGCTATTTCTGAAACTTTAGCAGAAAATAGCCTGAAATTGATTGCGCTCAAAGGAGTTTTGGAGCATCATCTCAATCAACAAGAATCTCTATCTTTGTCCGATGAAGCTATCCAAGTTATGAACTTAATGGATAGTTTACTGTAAACAATTAGTTCACAACTAAAATAGGATTGCTGTAGAGATTCTAAATTGTCTGCCCTATATTGAGGACACAGTATATGATGACACAGCAGTGCTGTTTCCCTACGGCATATCTGTATTTTAGGCAGGACACAGCAGTGCTGTTTCCCTACTCATTTTGATGAGAATGTTGGTGGGTGAGGTGGCAAAAAGTTCGATCGCGCGATGATCGACCCAACCTAGAATTACAATAGTCACGGTAAAGCTTACAAATAAATGGCATTAGAACTAATTCAGGCTGTCGAACAAGCAGATTCTTCCGAAGGCTTGTTAAACGCAGTCAAAGCACTGGCTGCAGCTTCCTCAAACCAAGCAATTCCTACCTTAATTACAGTGCTCGGTTACAACAACCCAGGCGCCGCTGTTGCCGCCGTTGATGGGCTAATTCAGCTCGGAGAACCTGCGGTGCTGCCGCTTCTAGAACAGCTTGACGGCTACAATTACGGGGCGAGAGCTTGGGCTGTTCGGGCTTTGGCGGGAATTGGCGACCCCAGGGGTTTGGAGATTTTGCTCGATGCAGCGGCGAATGACTTTGCTTTGAGCGTGCGGCGGGCTGCGGCGAGGGGTTTGGGGACGATTTGTTGGGAACTGATGCCGGCAGAACAAATAGCAGATGCTCAACTTCGCGCTGTGAAAACGCTACTGCAAGCGTCCCGAGATCCAGAATGGGTGGTTCGCTACGCAGCAGCGGGGGGTTTGCAAGCTTTGGCGGGTGCTGCGACTGTTAAACCGGATTGGTTAGCGGAAGTTTCGGCCAGACTTGAGGAAATCACCCAAAGCGATGAAACTACTTCAGTTAGGGCTCGGGCTTTGCTTGCTAAGAAAATATTGTCACTTGGCTAGGGTTTGGGCGATCGTCTCTTCCAAGTCCCCTTGACTGAGAGTGGTTAATATAAAGACTTCTTGTACGGTTTTGCCCTGTCTGGCGATGATTTTAAATCCCCCGCGGATGGGTACTGACACTCTTAATGTCATGCGGGGGATGTGTCCTTTAACTTTGTTGATGACGCCCGGAGTGACAGTTTGAATTCCCATTTTTAGGGTGAGGCGCTCTAAAATTGGTATCAAACCGGGAAGGTGGGTAGAGTGATTCCAAACTAGGCGGCCTTTGGGTTGTGCGTGCATAAATATTTAACCAAATTCAACATACCCAGTCTAAGCCACCCCTGGCTGGAACCAATTTGAAATTCCCTCAACTTCTGTATCAATAACGTTACTGTGAGCGTCATTGCCAGCAAACCGAGGCAATCTCAAACCGAGATTTTTGATTCCTGGCGCGCAAGCTAAGATTTGATGGCGCAGAATTGTCCTGTACTTTTTGATATTTTGGGTTGGCAACTGTCGGTTTTTCTAGTTGAGCGGCGATCGCCGCGAGCATTTCTGCGAGGCTGCAAGGTTTCTTGAGATAGCCGTCTGCTTTGAGTTCCAGGACTTTTTCCATTTCGGAGGCTGTCATAAAAATAAACGGAATGCTGGCGGTTGCAGGCTGCGATCGCACGGCTGCGAATACTTCAAAACCGTCGAGTTCCGGCATCATGACATCAGACAAAATTAAATCGGGAATTTGGGCAGCTAACTGGATACCAACTTTTCCATTTTCCGCGCCGACAGCTTCAAAACCGCGCGATTGCAGAAGTTCTAATACCGTTTCTCGGATTAAGCGATCGTCTTCAATTACTAATATTTTTTTCATTGGTTTGAGGTGGCTCTTTACTTTATTTGTATGTCTGTGTTATAATTGTTACAGGTAAGTTTTAAATAATTCAATAGGGTTATTGCAAAAAACCGCTTTTGACTGGCAACTTTTTACGGCTTTGTGTATGCTCGCAGTTACACACAAGACTTGAGTTATCAGCAGCTTTACCTTGTTTACTAGCGCTAGAAGTCGCTCCGGCGTACCTAGGATTGTAAACGTATAAAATCAGCCCTTCAATAGTTTATTTAATAAATATTCCAGCCCCCTCACTCAAAAAGTTTCAATTTGAATGGCGATCGCAGTTACGTGTAATTAATAAATCCGCCGATGAGCTAAGCGCGAAACTCCAACCTGTGAAGTTCACAAATTTCGGGCGATCGGGTAAAATATAACTTGGTGTATCGCTATTGAGTGAGGAAAAAAATATGTCAGAATTTCTAGACTTTCTCAGACATCAGTTTGCCTACGTTGCTATTGGCGAATTTAAACCGGGAAAATTTAAAGAAGCAGAAGAACTTTTTGAAAAAGCCGTTGCAACTTATACTACAGGTTTTAAGGGAGCGTATTTGCTGCAATTGCCCAATACAGACAAAGGTATTGCCATCATTTTTTGGGAAAGTGTAGAAGAGATGGCAGCCAATCAAAGCGAAGCTTATCAGGAAATATTAAAGGAGATGACGCCTTTGTTTGCGAAACTTCCCGACACTGATGTTTATGAAATCGTCAGTGAAATTCAGCCCAAAAGTGAATGATTAAAAATCCTGCAACCGGCGAGTCATTCCCATACCCATCGGCGTCTTTCGCCCCACTCCGCTGTAAAGCGCAAAATCTGCTAAAGTGTTAATTTGCTTGATAGTAGCAGGAGCTATATCTCCCATAATTCGGTAACTAATATCGCCGACGCAGCCAATAAATTTACTGCGAGAATCCGTACTAACTTCTGTTCGGATATCGAAGAAACTGGGGAAAATAGCTTCTGTGAAAGTAGGTTCGATCGCAATCTTGCTGTATTTGTTCCAACGATTCGCTAAACTGCTGAAAATACTTTCTCTAGTTGGCATAGCACTATCGTATACCCCTTGCCGAAAATTAGTAGGAGTGCAAAAAGTAAAAGCAATTTGGCGCTCAGTTTCGGAAGCTCTATCGAACAATTCGGCGTAAGTACAAAAGTTTACCCAAGGCTGGTTTGATTGCGGTTGGCTCAAAATATTAGTAATGTATATATTTGTCGGCCCGAGATGCCAAGGACTCTCGAAATTAAGTTGCTGCCAAAGTTGAGTTAGGCGATCGAACAAACCGTCATCCAGCAGAGAAATCCGCCACCAAATCGGCGTATTTTCATGAATAGCTTGCTTGTGTTCCCATTGTACAGCCTGCGAAATTGTGCGCGAAGCAGGAGGCAAAACTCTCTTTTGCGGCTGCGGCGTACTGCTTTTGTAAGGCTCTTTTCTCCTTACTTGGAAAGGGCTTAAAGTGAAAGCTTTTTCCTGAGATTGGTCGTGCAGGTACGCGCTCAAATCGGTGTCTACAGCACTCACAAGGTTCAAAAATAAAGCGTGGAGATGCCGTCCCGTTAAAAACTGGGATGGAATTGGCGCAACTGGTCGCAGGTTTAAAACAAGGCTGTAGGGCATTTTACAATTTATATACGGTGTTTGTATAGACGTTCAGCTAGTATTAATACTACAGCTAACTTGCAACTTAAATTAAGGAATTTAAATCACATAAGGTGCACAGTGTGCACCCTACGTTTACGACGATTTGTGGGTCGTGTCCACCTACGTTTAGGTTGTAATATTGAGGCAAACCTCTGTCGGGTAAGTTTTTAGGCGATCGAGATTTCTGGCGACAAATAAACATCTTGAATCGCGTTGAACAATTTTACGCCTTCTTCAAAAGGACGCTGAAAAGTTTTGCGGCCGGAAATTAAGCCGCAGCCGCCAGCGCGCTTGTTGATTACCGCCGTGCGAATTGCTTCTGCAAAATCGCTTTTCCCGGAAGCACCGCCGGAGTTAATTAAACCCATCCTTCCCGCATAACAGTTGAGCACTTGATAGCGAGTTAGATCGATCGGGTGATCCGTTGTCAAATCCGAATAAACGCGCTTGTCTGTTTTGCCGTAACTGTGGCCGCTAGCTTTAGCCACAGCTTCGTAACCGTTGTTGCATTCGGGTAATTTCTGCTTGATAATGTCAGCTTGAATTGTTACTCCCAAGTGATTTGCTTGCCCGGTTAAATCGGCTGCAACATGATAATCTTTGTCTTGTTTAAAGATATCGTTGCGGAGATAGCACCACAAAATTGTCGCCATTCCGTATTCGTGAGCGTGAGCAAAAGCCTGACTGACTTCTTGGATTTGTCGTGTCGATTCCGGCGAACCAAAATAAATTGTTGCTCCCACTGCAACGGCGCCCAAATTCCAAGCTTGTTCGACGGTCGCAAACATTACTTGGTCGAATTGATTGGGATAAGTTAGCAACTCGTTGTGATTGAGCTTGACAATAAAAGGGATTTTATGCGCGTATTTGCGAGATACGCTTCCCAAAACTCCCAGCGTTGTCGCGACCGCATTGCAGCCAGCCGAAATTGCTAATTTAATGATATTTTCGCTGTCGAAATAGATGGGATTCGGTGCAAAAGAAGCGGCGGCCGAGTGTTCGATTCCTTGGTCTACCGGCAGGATGGATAAATAGCCAGTATTTGCCAAGCGTCCGCTAGAATAAAGTTGCTGAAGCGATCGCAAAACTTGGGGAGATCGATCGGTTTGAGCAAAAATGCGATCGACCCAATCCGGGCCCGGCAGGTGCAACAAATCTTTAGAAACTTTCGCTTCATGGGTGAGCAAGTCTTCGGCTTCGTCGCCAAGCCAAGATTCGATCGAACTGGGAACTGATAGTGTAGCTGTCATACAGATTTCCCTCTCAATTTCAATTGCAGGCTGATGATTGCAGACATTAACCTTGCTGATATTGTAGCGAAAAAATCATATTTTCCATCCCTTCAACGCTAGACCCAGTTTTTAACAAGTTAGCGACAACAGCAGCTAGGACGCGCTACTCTATAATAAGCTGGCAGTTCAGCCGGATCTGCGCTGCCAGCGATCGCCGATCGACTTACAACTTTGCCATCACAATGTCACACACTTACTTTGATTCTGAAAACGGTCACAAATCCTTCGAGATGCCCGGTGCTCGGCCGCATTATAATCCCGATCGCCCCGGTCAAGTAGAGCATATTTTCCTCGACTTAGTGCTGAATATTCCCAAACAAAGCTTTCGCGGCACTTGCAGCATCCGCATCAATCCAATCCGCAGCGGCATTGACAAATTAACCTTAGATGCGGTCAACCTGAATATTAAATCAGTAAAAGTCGGCGAAATTGAGCAAAATTTCGACAGCGATGGCGAAGTGCTGCAAATTCAACTACACGAACCAACCCAAGCTTACCAACCAATTACAATTGCGATCGAATACTCGGTCGAAAAACCCCAGCGCGGCCTCTATTTCGTCGGTCCGGACAAACACTATCCAGACAAACCAACACAAGTTTGGACTCAAGGCGAAGACGAAGATTCCCGCTTCTGGTTTCCCTGTTTCGACTATCCCGGACAACTCGCTACTTCAGAAATTCGAGTCCAAGTTCCGAGACAACTATTTGCTATTTCCAACGGCGAATTAATTAGTACAAAAAACGAAGGCGACGATAAAATTTATCACTGGTCGCAAACCCAGGTACACCCGACCTACTTAATGACATTAGCAGTCGGAGATTTTGCCGAAATTAAAGACGAATGGAACGGCAAACCAGTTAATTATTACGTGGAAAGAAGCCGCGAAGCAGACGCTAAGCGCAGCATGGGCAAAACGCCTCAAATGATTGAATTCTTCTCTCAAGCATTTGGCTATCCTTACCCTTTTCCCAAATACGCTCAAGTCTGCGTCGATGATTTCATCTTCGGCGGTATGGAAAATACTTCGACAACTTTGCTAACAGATAGGTGCTTGTTAGATGAACGTGCCACCCTCGACAATCGAGGTACTGAAAGCTTAGTCGCCCACGAATTAGCTCACCAGTGGTTCGGTGATTTAGTAGTAATTAAACATTGGTCTCATGCTTGGCTGAAAGAAGGCATGGCTTCTTATTCCGAGGTACTGTGGACTGACAAAGAATACGGCAAAGAAGACGCGGCTTACTATATGTTAAATGAAGCCCGCAATTATTTAGCTGAAGACAGTTCCCGCTACCGCCGCCCGATCGTTACTCACGTTTACCGCGAAGCCATTGAATTGTACGATCGCCATTTGTACGAAAAAGGCGCTTGCGTCTATCACATGATTCGCGCCGAGTTGGGCGACGAATTATTTTACAAAGCAATTCACACTTTTGTACGCGATAACGCTCACAAAACTGTAGAAACCATCGATTTGCTCAGGGCGATAGAAAAGGCTACCGGTCGCAATCTCATGTTTTTGTTTGACCAGTACGTTTATCGCGGCGGTCATCCAGATTATAAAGTTGCTTATTCCTGGGATGGCGACAGCAAATTAGCAAAAGTTACTGTCACCCAAACTCAGGTAAAAGATAGCAAAAATGGCAACGGCAACAGCAAAGAGATCTTTGACCTAAAAATTCCCATAGGCTTCGGTTACAAGCCGGAAAAAGATGCAGAAGATAACAGTTATGCCCGTTCTACTGTTAACCTAAAAACTTTCACCGTCCGAATATACGAACGCGAGCAAAGCTTCTATTTCCCCCTAGAAGAGAAGCCGGCGTTTATCAGTTTCGATGTCGGCAATAGTTACTTAAAAACAGTCGCTTTAGAGTATGGAGTTGCCGAACTCAAAGCTCAGTTGCAGTTCGATCCTGACCCAGTTTCCCGGATTTACGCTGCCCACGCTTTGGCGAAAAAGGGAGGGCTGGAAGCGGTGAAAACGCTGTCAGAAGTTCTCAAGAAAGAGCCGTTCTGGGCAGTACGGGCCGAAGTTGCCGGTCAGTTAGCTGAAATTAAACTCGACCAAGTTTTTGAAGGTTTAGTAAGTGGCTTAAAAGATAAAGATGCTCGTGTTCGTCGCGCTGTGGTGAATGCGCTGGGTAAAATCCAAACTCACGAAACTTATAAAGCGCTGAGGTCGATCGTCGAAAAAGGCGACGACAGCTATTACGTAGAAGCAGCAGCAGCGAGTGCTATGGGCTCCATAGCAGGGGCCAACCCCGACGAAAAACCGACCGACGAACAGGTACTGAAAGACTTAAAATTGGTGCTGAAAGAGCGTCAGGGCTGGAATGAGGTAGTGCGATCGGGTGCGATCGCAGGTTTGGCGCACATGAAAACTTCTGAAGATGCGCTGAATCTAATTTTGAAATACACCGCCGCCGGTACTCCGCAAGCTTTGCGCTTGGCTGCAATTCGATCTTTGGGCACAATTTCGACTGGTCAAACCAAGGTCAATTTAGAACGGATTTTGCAGCGATTGGCAGAATTATCTAAAGAGACGTTTTTCTTGACTCAAGTCTCTGTAGTAGTGGGATTAGGACAAATGCAAACTCGCAAAGCAATTCGCATTTTGCGTTCTTTAGCTGACCAAACCCCCGATGGCCGCGTCCGCCGCATGGCTGATGAAGCTGTGCAAAGAGTGCAGAAAAATGTTGGTTCTGATGCAGCGGTAAAGCAGTTGCGGGAGGAATTAGACCAGGTGAAAAAGGAGAATCAAGATTTGAGGAGTCGGATGGAAAATTTGGAGGCTAAGGCGAAGAAAGATTAGGTGTAAAACCCCAGACCGGCGCAGATAAAGGCAGATATTGGCGATCGGCTTTTATCTGCTTGTCGGTAGAGGATTGTGCGCGGTTATTATAATAATATTATTGTTCAGTGGGAGTGCATGGGAATTTCCTCTTTTCGACAAGCAGGAAAACCCAAATATGTTTATTCTCCACTTTATTGCTGTCTTAACTTGGGAAATGTCGAGACTCAGGATGCTGTTTTTATTTTTTAGTTGTAAACCGTTCATGAGGTTACAGCAGCTTTTGTAGCCACAAATATTGCCGAAATCATGAGTATAAAAATCGCTTTACTGGTTGATCAATCGGGGGTAATTCCCTATCGCATTCAAGACGGACAAATTGAAGTAATGCTGATTACTTCTTCGGCTAGCAAGCGCTGGGTGATTCCCAAAGGATTAATTGAACCTGACATGACTCCCCAAGATTCCGCGGCCAAGGAAGCTTGGGAAGAAGCAGGTTTGTTGGGTAAAGTGTTCCCGGATTTGCTGGGAACTTACGAGTATCAAAAGTCTGGCTACACTTGTCATGTAGAAGTATTTTTAATGCAAGTGCAAGCAGTTCTAGAAATTTGGCCGGAAGCTAGCAGGAGAAAGCGGCAGTGGGTAAGTATTCCTAAAGCAATTAAGCGGGTTAATGAACCGGAACTCAAACTCATTTTAGCGGATTTGCCGAATAGGTTCTGGTGATTCAGTCAGGGATGCAGCACCTAATTATCTAATGTGCGCCGAGGCGCATATTACCGCCATAATTCGCGCGTCAAACCACTTTTTGGTCTTAGTATAAACTTGTGGGGTGCGTTTGTCAGCTAAATTTTTGGAAAATCGAGCTATGATTACTGACGTACCCTACAAACTTATGATATCAGTGTAAAAAGTTTCCCCTTAAGCGTTAGCTGAGAGGAAAGGAATGCTTTCGGCTAAGTTATCCTTAACTTCAACTCCCTGTTTTCTCGCCCAAAACTGACTCAAAAAGTGAATTTGTCGCAAACCGACAACTAAATTTAAACCCGGTACAAAAATCCACCAAACTGTTAGTGGCTCTTTGATTCCTTCTTGACGGTACAATTCGTTAACTGTCTTGTAAAGTTTGAACTGCACGATGTAAATCCAAGCAATACCGAGGAAGGAAAACCAACCAAACCATCCGGGAACGTCAGGGTCGAATATCCGCAAAGCTTGGGGGACGGCTACTCCTAAAACAAAGGGAAGCAAGCAAAGGGTTCCCGACCAACCGCTGCCGTTATAGCGACGCAATTCTTCTTGAATAATCCATTTGTACCATCCGTAATATAGCAGCAAGCTGACTCCAGACAGCAAAATTACTCGCCACAAAGAGCGGGGTTTACCTAAAGGTTTGTCGGACATATTTAGCTGTAAGATATGAATTGCTATCTTGATTGTATTAACATTTGTTAATTATTGCAAAATCATTTCTCGAATCGATCGCGCTGTTGCAGGGGCCAGCAGAACACCGTTGCGATAGTGACCGCTGGCGATGAGAACGCGATCGTTACCTGGAAGCGTCTCGATAATTGGGGCCGGCCGCCCTTCCGGCCGCGGGCGCAATCCCGACCATTTCCTGATGATTTCAGCTTCTGCTAAGCCCGGACAAAGTGATCTCGCCCTCGCCATCACTTGCGCCAACATATCAGCGTTCGCCTCAATTTCCTCGCCATTTTCGGAAAACTCCACCGTCGCCCCCACCCAAAATTCCTGATTTCCCAAAGGCACAATGTGAACGTCATCGCAAGTAATTATCGGGCTAAAATCTGGGTTTCCTACAGGATTGGGCGTCAGCAAATGCAGCGCTTGTCCCAACACCGGGCGAATGTCAACCAACTGATTTAACGATGCTGTCACAGCAGCAGAACCCAAACCAGCCGCCACAATTAGTCGATCGAACTTTAAACTAGCAGCAATCTCCGCTGCTTCAACGGGCACGCCCAACTCAAAAATCACCCCATTTCGTTCAGCAGCATCAACCAAAGCCAAAGTTAGCGCCGTCGGATCGACTTGCCGGTCTTGAGGCGAATAAATCGCAGCAATAATGCGATCGTTTAAAGAGAGATGAGGGCAGCGATGGCGCACTCGTTCCACCTCCCAAAGTTCCAATTGCCAACCTTGAGACCGGCGAGTGGCTATCAATTTTTCCCACTTACTTAAATCCTCTCCCTCCGAACAAAGCATTAAAATTCCTTCTTTGTTAAAAGGAATTTTTCGCCCTGTAACTGCTTCCAATTCAGGAATCAAAGTTTCGTAGCGCTGAAGGCTGGTTTCCCTCAACTGCCAATTTCTACCCTTAGTTTTGTGGCTGATAACTCCCATCAAAACACCGAGTGCCGCGCCAGTAGAACCTTGGGCCGGCGGCTGTTTGTCGAACACAGTAACTTTCAGTTCGGGGAATTGACTTAGTTCAAAGGCGATCGAAGCCCCAATAATACCGCAACCAATAATTGCAACGCGAATCATTCAATTTTAGATTTTAGATTTTAGATTTTAGATTTTAGATTTTAGATTTTAGATTTTATAGAAGTTTTTCGTAGGGTTCTGAGCGCAAAGCGTGTCAAATCAACAGTAAAACCCTCTGTTTTTATCGTTTGTGTCAAAGTCTATATCCCCCTAAATCCCCCTTAATAAGGGGGACTTTGAATGCTCTGCCCCCCTTTTTAAGGTGGAGTTTGAATACTCTTTTCCCCCCCTTACTAAGGGGGGTTAGGGGGGAGCTAGACTTGACTACAAGCGATATTTATTATGGGTTTCAGTCTTAATTTGACACCCATCAATTGCCAAGCCTACAAACCCCAAGCTATGAAGCTTTAGGAATTAGCTGCAAGAAGGTATCGAAATCATTGACAGCTTTTTGATAGCTAGCGGTGACTTTTGCATAGTCAAGCTCTTTAGCAGCAAGATCAATGTTAACCAAATCGGTAAACAAACTCTTAGTTAAATCAACAGCTTGTTGTTGAGCACTAGGCAACAAACTCGCAGAGACGGTTTTCATGGTGTTCCGCAAGTCGCCTAGAGGCCCGTGAATGTAAGTTCTGGTATCAACCCAATTCCGTTTTTGAATTAGGGTGCCCAGTTTATCCATGCGCGAGCGGAACTCTGTCAGAGTAGGAACATAGCGCTGAATTTGCTGGGTCTGGGCTGCTGTGTAAGTCGTTGGAACTTTTGCTTCGACACTGCTGCAACTAACCAGAAATGCCATCAAAAACGCCATCATCAAGGCAAAAATTGAACGGGGACGAGTCATATCGATTTTAGATTTTAGATTTTAGATTTCTCGTTCTCAGGCTCTGCCTGGAAATGCAGCTCGGCGAGGAGCTGGTTCACTGACCTAGCACCGAGAGTTATGTACAAAATATTATTTTACCTCCTGGCGGCGCAGAAAAGTTATCACAGCATCGCCAACTTTTTCTGACCAATGTTCTTGAGGATAATGCCCCGCTTGTTCCAGTGTGACTAACTCTGCATTTTGCAGGGAACCGACTAGCTTTTTAGCAGGTTCAACACTCAGCCAAGGATCTGTCAAACCCCACACAAATAAAGTTGGTCGAGTCCATGCTTTCAAGCCGGATTCAATTTCGGCCATTGACTGGGGCAATTGAATATTGCGGACAGTATTCATCAGGGATCGACCTGCATCCGAACTCTTCAAAAACGGGCGGCGGTAAACATCTAAATCCTTGTCTGATATTGTCTGCCGGCTGCCGCCTTCGAGAGTTCTGTCAACCAAAAGCGGGTCTTGCGTCATCATGTCGCCAATAAAAGGCAGCCCCAACTGCTGCATTTTCCAAGGCAATTTGATATCTGGTGAAACTGGTGTATTTATGATGGTTAAACGCTCCATTTTATCGGGATTGCGTAAAGCGTATTGAATGCCGGCTGAAGCTAAAAATCCTTGGACAACGAGGGAAAAGCGCTCTAATTCTATAGCTTGAATAAAGCCAGCGAGGGCGTCAACAAAAGCATCGGGAGTGTAGGCAAAGTCGCGCTTGTCTGGTTTTGCCGATCGCCCGTAACCCACCCAATCAGGGGCGATCGATCTAAATCCCTGTGCAGCCAAATCCGGCATCATTACAGTCCAGGTAAAACTCTGGGACGGCAAACCGTGCAGCAGCAGTACGGGCGGTTTACCAGTTTCGTTAACCGGATTTGTTTCCCGATAAAACCATTGCAGCGGGCCTACTTCAACTATTTTCTCATCAATTGACATTATTTTACTGGTTATTTATCAAACAATAAGGCGGGTATTCCCCGCCCTACTTACCTAATAGTTGGGTGTACACAGAGCACCTTACCCAACTAATTACAGCCGCGTTTAGAAATTCATTTCAGCAGCTTGAACTTTTTCGACCTGTTTCTTCTTGAGAACGAGCATGATTTGAGCCAGCATGGTTATAGCCACGAAAGCCATCAATCCTTTAACTCGACCTGCACTTTGCAGCACAATCTCCACGTCTTTTTGACCGAAGCCGCCCACATTAGGATTGTTGGTCAAAAGTTCGCCTGCTGCAACTGTTTGTCCTTCGGAAACAATCAGTTCTGGGCCGGCGGGAATAGTATCAACAACGGCTGCACCTTCGGCAGGTTGAATTGTCACTTGATAACCGCCATCTTCAGGTTGAGCAATCTTAGAAATGGTGCCAGCTACCGAAGCATTATAAACACTATTATTGCTCTTTTCGCCAGTAGGATAAACCTGACCGCGGCCGCGGTTGCCTCCGACATAAATTTGGTATTTGCCGTAGTGAACCGACTTGTCAGTTTCTGGATTCGGCGACAAAACGGGGAATACCAATTCTTTGTATTGTTCTCCCGGCAGTGGGCCCACTAAAACAATATTTTCTTGGGTTTCGCTGTAAGGTTGGAAGTAAAGATCGCCGACTTTTTCCTTCATTTCTTCGGGAATTCTGTCAGCGGGAGCAATTTTGAAACCCTCGGGCAACATCACTACAGCGCCTACATTCAAGCCGGTTTTGCTGCCGTCGCCGCCAACTTGTTGAACGTTAGTATCGTAGGGAACTTTGACAATAGCTTCAAACACCGTATCTGGCAAAACAGATTGCGGTACTTCAACTTCAGTCGGTTTTGCACCGAGGTGACAGTTAGCACAAACAATGCGACCTGTTGCTTCGCGGGGAGTAGCGGGTGCTGTTTGCTGAGCCCAGAAAGGGTAAGCAAATGCTGCTTGGGGAAGTGCGATATCGCTGGTGAGGAAAAATCCTGCAGCTGCGATCGCAATTAAGGCTGTTTTCGCGATCGTCCTGGCACTGCGGCGAAATATCGCAGATAAATTAGTTTGTGGCATTAGAGTATTCAATCTCAAAGGTCAGACAATTTTGGATTTTGGATTTTGGATTTTGGATTTTGGATTTTGGATTTTGGATTATTAGACTGGTTTAGGGATGCACTTATCTGTGGTTTTCACCATTCACCCCCTATCTAAAATCTCAAATCTAAAATCCAAAATAGTTTAAGACCACCAAGGTGCTTCGCCGGTGCGGAAATCAGTTTCTGTCCAAGTTGTAAAAGCGATCTTGTCATCTGCGACAGTGGCGTGGGCCAGGGCCAGAGACAAAGGCGCGGGGCCGCGTACCACTTTGCCCTCATTGTTGTATTGAGAACCGTGGCAAGGACAGATAAACTTGTTTTCGCTAACATTCCAAGGCACGACGCAACCCAAGTGAGTGCAGACTGCATTGATGCCGTAGTCGGCGATAGATTGGTCTTCTTTCACCACAACATAGGTGGGGTCGCCTTTGAGACCTTGGGCTAAGCTGCGATCGCCCGCAGGGTGCGAAGCCAAATATTCGCTAACGATGATGTCGTTACCCAAAGCATCTTTAGCTGTCACTCCGCCCCCAACTGCCCCACTCGACGGAGGAACAAAATATTGGACAACGGGATAGAGTGCGCCCAGTGCAACACCTGTGACTGTACCGAACGTCAGCAAATTCATAAATTGGCGACGCCCCATATCGGGGACATCGGGATTTCCAGCAGAAGATTGAGCCATGACCTGCCTTTACGGTTTTAAGTTACGTTTGTTTGTTAGCTGTTAGCGAACCTGTACGTGCAGAGGAAGGAGGATAATTGCCGTTAATCTGCTCGCACAAATTTTAGGCCGCGAAAATTCCTTTTAAGAATGCGCCTTCCAGCCTTTATTAGAGTATTATTACATTTTTTGAACTTTGTCTTTTATTGTTTAATGGATTAACTCAGGAGCAACCATGACGGGCCAGGATTTACACCAGCTACTGCTAGAAAAATGGGGAAAGTCTTACGATATCAGATTGCGGCGAACGCGGGGCAAGATTTTTGTGCAAGTTATGTGGAAATATCTAGAACAGGCATCTTTTCCGATGACGGAGGCTGATTATTTCGAGCATTTGGATGCGGTGGCCAATTACCTCAACGGCTGGGGGAGCACAGAACAGGTGAGAGAATATATCGTAACTACTCGCGATCGCCCGCGCTTGGGTAAAGCTGTCAGCGTTCCTCTAGATTTGGGTGAAAGAGCCTCGGAGTGGTTGCTAGACGAGTTTTGAATCACTCAGTCGATTTTAGATTTTAGATTTTAGATTTTAGATTGACTCCACAGCCGGGATCTAGGGGAGTTCCCTAAAGTTTTGTGTCGCGCCGCGGCTGGATTAGTTGAGCCCAAAGTCCCGAAAATCGATCGGCGAGCTTGTCATACGACTTGCTGCTGGTGAGAAACTAAGCTGTGGCGCATCTAATTTGCACAGTTGTTTTGATTCAAAGTCTTGTGTGGCGGGCTTTGCTGCGCGCCCCCAACTGTGGGATTTAAATGCCGCAACAGTTTCTGGGGCTTTTTAGGGGCTTTTTTAATTTTGGGCGATCGGACTTCTAGCTTACCAAAATCATCAGAACCAATTTCTGTCAACAATTTCACATACAATGAAGGTCAGATATCTTGTGAAATTTAGGAGAATGTTGTAATGGGTGTTGCACTGGGAATGGTTGAAGTCTTAGGATTTCCCGCTGCAGTAGAAGTTGCGGACTCAATGGTGAAAGCAGCCCGTGTTACTTTAGTTCGCTATGAGAAAATAACCCGCGCCTACTGGACAATTATAGTGCGAGGAGATGTTTCTGAAGTGCAAGCAGCCGTTGCTGCTGGAATTGAATCAGTTAAAAAGGTCGATGGCGGAAAGTTGCTATCGTATCACATAATTGCTCGTCCTCACGAGAATCTGGATTACGTTTTGCCGATCGGTTACACTCCAGAAGTCGAACAGTTCCGAATGTAGTCAAAGTTTTGACAAAACTTTGGTGTGGAATTTTAACTTTTAGTAATTATAGAGGCGCGGGCGATCGCGTCTCTATATTTTTTTGCTGCGAGTCGATATATTTTTGTGCTGTGTTTATCTGCGGTATATTTTGCTGAAGCAGCAGGCAGAATAACTTGGAATTCTTAACCGCAGATAAGCGCAGATCAACGCAGATAATACAATCAGCCAGTAATCAAATCACTGGCGGTGATTGTGTGAACTCCCTTCAGAATTCCGATGATTTGGCCATTCTGAAAAATCCCGGTATCGATATCTAAACCATTACTCACAGACTTAGAAGTTATGTCTTTAAACGGAATTTGTTCAGACGGAGCGGGAGACGGAGCGGGAGACGGAGCGGTAGAACGTACCAAAAGTTTATCTTCACCTTGTTTGAAGTCAGCAATAGTATCTATTCCCGAACTCCTCCAAAGCCTAAACTTGTCAGCGCCCCTGCCACCAACCAGATAGTCATCACCGCTCAAGCCAAACAACAAGTCGTCGCCCCCCCCGCCAATCAACGTTTCGCTGCCGTATCCGCCAAGCAGAGTATCGTTAAACCTAGAACCGATCGCTACTTCGAGGCCGGAGAGCGAGTCTACGCCACCGAACCCGTCGGAAGCCCGACCTAACCCAGACTGGTCACCGACAGCCCCCAACTGGAGATAGACGCCAATTCCTGCATCGCTGTACGATACTGTGTCGATGCCATCTTCTCCATTGAGCAAGTCATTGCCAGCACGACCCGACAAAGAGTCATTACCGCGCCCGCCCAAGAGCGTTTCATTGCCGATCCCGCCAACTAAGGTGTCGTCGAAGTTAGAACCGATAACGACTTCAAGGCCAGATAGTGAGTCTACACCGTTCTCTATTACGATCGTGGACATCCCCGTGAATGCTATACCGCCGAATCCATCGAGAGCGCGACCTAACCCAGACCCGTCGCCAATAGGCGCCAACTGTAGATTGATACCACTTCTCGCACCTATGTACGATACTGTGTCGATGCCATCCCCTCCATTGAGCAAGTCATTGCCAAGCCCGCCATCGAGATAGTCATTACCCCTGCCGCCGTTGAGAGTGTCGTGGCCGTTGGTTGCTGGGTAACCACCATAACCTAAGAGATCACTGCCATCAGACAGAGTGTCATCGCCATCGTCGCCATTGAGCAAATCGTTCTCGAAGCCGCCTTCGAGTTGATCGTTGCCAACTCCGCCATATAGAATGTCACTAAGACGCCAACCGCTAAGAGTGTCATTTCCTTCTCCACCGTAGAGCGTGTCATCGTTACCAATTGTTGGCTGCTCTCTAATATTGCCACTGTAGTCACCAAGCACATAATCATTGCCTGCTCCGCCGTCGAGCAAGTCATAAGCTTTGCCTCCTCCATAGAGACTGTCATTGCCAAGTCCACCAAGCAGAGTATTAACGTCGGAAGGATAATCGTCCCTTCCACCATAGAGGAGGTCATCTTCACTTCCACCATCGAGACTATCACAGCCCAGACCACCATCGAGAGTGTCATTGCCAGCCAAACCATCAAGAAAGTCGTTGCTAAAAGAGGAACTAAAAGGGTTGGATAAGTAGTCAGCTAAGTAGTCAGGGCCTGAAGTGCCCGATGTTGTGCTAGAGATTATTGTCATGTATTTAATTTCCTCTGCATATTAATAAACTGAAACCGTCAAGAAGGTAAAAATCTACAGTGTGGATTTTTAAAGTGAATTTACTAAAAAATCAACCCAAAAAACCAAAAATTCTCTTATCTTAGGTAGGCCAGACACTCAAAATATCTAGCTAAACTTCAGCGAGCCAGCTTGACTTTATTGCGGAGGTTTTAGATTATTGTTCAGTAATTTCACTGTGTTTCTATGTTATCTATCGATCGAATACTCAGGATTGGTTCGTTTCAAATCTTAATATAAACCTTAAAAACTAAGTTATTAAAATAACTTATGATTGCCCGCCCGAGCGCCTAAAGAATAGTGTGAATTAAGGCTCAAAACCCTGACCCCAGACACCTAACACTAAACTTTGCTAATGTGAATTTTATATTTTATATTAAATACTTATCTACCATAAACTAAATCAGAAAATATTATCATATAAAACAATCCACTTACTCAAATAGCTGAGAAGCTTAGCTTTACACAATGTTTATAAACTTACTTAAGTAAATAGGGAATTCGCCCTCAAAATAGCTGAAGCAATGTTTTTAAGATAAGCTGACAACAATCCCAATCTCGGCTAAAAATAGCAGACAATTTTAAAATTCAGATGTTCGGTAACTTTTACATTGTCTGCTATTTCTAATTCTCATCGTCCTAAAAGCTTCACCAAACCAACCCCGCCAAAATACAAGCTCAGCACCGCACCTCCTAAAAGACTTTGCGTTAAAGGGTCAGTAGAAGGCGTTAAAACCGCTCCCAAAACTGCGGCTCCCAAGACTACATACCGCCAGCCGGAGAGCATTTGGTTGGAAGAAACTATGCCCAAAACTCCGAGCAATACTTGGAGAATCGGGATTTGAAAAGCTAAGCCGGTGCTGAACATTAACAACAGTACAAATTTAAAGTATTTGTCGATCGACCACAACTGCTCTACAACATCCGCCCCATAGGTAACAAAGAAATTGAGCGCCGCCGGAATCAGAGCGATGTAAGCAAATACTAAACCGCCCAAAAATAGGAAACTCGAACCTAAAAACACCGGTCCGAGCAACCTGCGTTCTTTGCGAGTCAAACCGGGGAGAACAAACAGCGCTATCTGGTAAAAAATAAACGGAGTGGCAAGGAGCAAACCACTGTATCCGGCTACTTCGATAGAAACAAAGAAATACTCGCCGGGAGCTAGTTGCAGAAACTTCACTGGCCCGGCCGGTACTTCTAGCAGTTGCACGATGGGCTTAACTGTTAAAAAACAACCGATTACAGCGATTACTACTGCAATTAGCGAGTAGAAAATTCGCAGACGCAATTCTTCTAAATGCTCGAACAAAGACATCTCAACTTCGTCGGGAAGTTCGTCGAGAAATTCGTTTTCTAAGTTGCGGGAACCCATCGCACCGCCTGCGATTGGTGCAATGCTGTTTTCCGGGCTAATTGCTTCGAGGTTGTTGTCGGAACCTTGTTCGGATGTCTCCAAGTTTGAGGGAGCAGTCATAGGAAATGGGTAATTGGTAATGGGTAATTGGAAATTGGTAATTAATTGGAAATTGGAAATTGAGAATAGTTATTTCATATTTGCTCCGACTTCCTTCTTCATTCTTTATTCTGACTTCAGCAGCAGAAGGAACGATCGATAATTAATCCCTGTAGCGGTGTCAAAATCCGTGTCGTGCCTTCATTATTCAATCACGATCGCAATTTTGCCGATCGCGCGGCCGGTTTCGCTGTAAGCGTGGGCTGCTGCTACTTCTGCTAAGCTGTAAGTGCGATCGACAATCGGCTCAACTTTATCGGATTCTATTAACTCCCGCAAAGCCCCTAAATCGCTGGGGTTGGCATTGGCTAGAATGAATTTAGCTTTTTTACCCGATATAAACCAGCTCGTTAACATCGGTGCGAGGTTCTCGAAACTTGGCAAAGTCGATATATAAATTCCCTCTGCTTGCAGCACTTTTTCGCATTCAGCAAATGTTCTTGTCCCCACAGCATCTAAAATTATATCATATTTATCGGTTTGTTGAGTAAAGTCAATTTCTTCGTAATCCAGGACAAAATCTGCTCCCAAACTCTTGACCAATTCTCTATTTTTAGCACTGCAAACTCCCGTTACTTCCGCATTCATTGCTTTCGCAAATTGCACGGAAAAAGTGCCGACTCCGCCGGAAGCGCCGTTAATCAATACTTTATTTCCTGCTTGAATTTGACCCAAATCCCTGAGCGATTGCAAAGCAGTTAAACCTGCGATCGGTACTGCTGCTGCTTCTGCATGAGTGATGTTTTTCGGTTTAATTGCTGCATCCGATTCTGCCACGATCGCGTATTCGGCGCAAGCACCCCCACTGATGGGATTTAAGAAAGTATAAACTTCGTCTCCGGGTTGAAATTTAGTGACTTCCCGGCCGACTTCCACCACAACTCCCGAAATGTCAGAACCGACTATTCGAGGAAAGTTAAATCCTGTTAATAGTTGCAGGTGTCCTTGCCGGATTTTCCAGTCTACGGGATTGACGCTGCTAGCGCGAACTCGCACTAACAATTCGTTGGATTTGGCGATCGGCTTTTCCAACTCTCGGTACTGCAATTCCTCGGCTGAACCGTAGCGATCGAACGCAACTGCTTTCATGGCAAATTTTCCGGTTTATTTCCAATAGAACATTCAATCCTTTACAATTACAGCACATTCGATCTAAATGTGACACAGCAAATTGAGCTAGCCTGGTAGCAGCGGGCGATCGACTCTTGGAGGCCTCCAGACAAGGGGCAGGTGTGAGGCAATGGGTTCGCTGGCCCAGTGCGATCGCTAGCGATTAAAATTAATAGGGACGGGGCGGGCTATCCCATAACCCTGAGCGTAATCTACTCCAATCTCCCGCAATTTTTCTAAGATAGTCTCGTCTTCGACAAACTCAGCTATAGTTTCAAGATTCATCGCATGGGCAATACGATTAAAGCCTTCCACCAGCGCTTGAGAAATCAAATTATGACTAATATTCTTGACAAAAGCACCATCAATTTTTAGATAATCAACTGGTAAATTTATCAGATACGCAAAGGAACTCAACCCACTGCCAAAATCATCTAAAGCAAAGCAACAGCCAATCTTTTTGAGTTCGCTCATGAAATATCTGGCTTGCTCAAAGTTTGCGATCGCTGCGGTTTCGGTGATTTCAAAACCAATGCTTTTTGGGGGTACTTGGTAGCGAGAAAATTGTGCGATTAAAAATCTCAGGAACTGATTGTTACTAATGCTAGCCCCAGAAAGATTTATCGTATACAAGCCTTTGCTAAGAACATCTTTTTCCGGCAATTTGTGATAATTAGAGAAGAAAGTTTCGATGACCCAACAATCGATCTCAGTTATCAAGCCGTAACGCTCGGCGGCGGGAATAAACTCATTGGGAGATACTATTTTTCCATTTTCGTCCAGCATTCTGAGCAAAATCTCATAATGCTCTACTAATGGTTTAGAGGTAATAGAGACAATCTTTTGGTAGTAGAGACAGAAACGATTGGTTTCCAGCGCTCGGCTGATTTTGGAAATCAACTGCCTCTCACCACGTTGTTTAATTAGTTCGCTATCATCTAGACTATAAATATGAACACAGTTGCGGCCTCTGGCTTTGGCGGCATAACAAGCTGCATCAGCCGCTCCCAGAAGCTCCCTCAAATCTTGGCTGGTTTTGTCAATAGCAACAACTCCAATGCTGACTCCGATGATAAAGGTTTGGCCATTCCAAATAAACCGAAACTGATGCACTAGGTCTTTGAGGTTTTCCGCAATCTGAGTTGCTTGAGAGAGCGAACATTGAGTGAGCAAAATACCAAATTCATCACCTCCCAAGCGAGCCAGCATATCATGAGCACGGACTCCCTGTTGAATAAGTGCGGTGATTTGCCGCAGTAGCTCATCGCCAGCAATATGACCTACGGTATCATTAACGACTTTGAACTGATCTAAATCTAAATAACAGAGAGCGTGCTGCTCATTGCTATCTTTAACAGAGGCGATCGCCTCAACTAGCTGCTGCTCAAATCTTCGACGGTTGATTAACCCCGTTAGGGCATCGTGACTGGCTTCCCAAGAGAGTTTATGGGTGAGATAGCGCGATTCAGTAACATCATGAAAGACGATTACTGCCCCGATAATTTTACCTTGGCGGTCTCGAATAGGTGCTGCCGAGTCAGCAATGGGATACTCGGTTCCATCATCGGCAATCAGAATAGTATTGTTAGCTAAGGTGACAATTCGCTGCTCTAATAGAGCCTTGTTTATAGGATTCTCTACTGGCTCTCGCGTTACTTGATCAACAATTAGGAAGACTGTAGAGAAAGGAACTCCTTGAACCTCCTGAGTTTTCCAGCCTGTCAGTCGCTCAGCTATAGGATTGAAATATTTCACCCTACCTTCGGCATCAGTAGTAATGACCGCATCGCCAATGGATTGCAGTGTC
Source organism: Microcoleus sp. B3-D7 (assembly GCF_036705305.1). Classification (NCBI taxonomy): domain Bacteria; kingdom Bacillati; phylum Cyanobacteriota; class Cyanophyceae; order Oscillatoriales; family Microcoleaceae; genus Microcoleus; species Microcoleus sp. B3-D7. The sequence continues at coordinate 38,786 of NZ_JAUBUE010000048.1, forward strand.
ACTTGAGCCAATTCCTTTTCGGCAAAGAGAGACTCTTCGAGACGTTGCCGTTCTTCAATTTCTATCAAGAGACGTAAATTCTGCTTTTGGAGTCTTTGTTGCAGCCTTCGGATCGTTAAGTGGGTTTCGACACGAGCTAATACTTCTTCCACTTGAAATGGCTTAGCAATATAATCTACCCCTCCAGCAGCCAGCCCTTGCACCTTATTAAAAGTTTCATTTAGCGCACTCAAAAAAATTATTGGAATGTCTGCGGTGCTCTCGTCAGATTTTAATTGTCGGCAAACTTCATAACCATCAATATCAGGCAATTTAATGTCTAGTAAGATTAACTCTGTCGATGGCGATTGGGCGGCTCTGATCGCCATTGACCCTGTTATAGCACTGCGAACTTTATAACCCTCTTCCCTCAAAGTATCCCTGAGTAGACGCAGGTTATCAGGCAGATCGTCAACAATTAAAATATTGCCTCGGTAGTTTGTAGCTCGATCGCTAACCCTATCGCTAGTTCTATCGATAATCATACTGATTTCCCTAGTTTCTTGCTAGACGACTATAAATATATGCACAAATAGTATAGTTGAAATATTAGCCTATCAAGCTCACTTTACGCAGAAAGAAGTCCTGCGATCCCCGATAGATTGGGGTGGCAAGGGGGCGCAGCCCTACAAAATCTGAATAGTTCGGTTAGGGGCAGTCCCCCCGTGGTTGCCCTTCTTCGCTTCGCCTAACATCAGAAGAAGAGTATTTCAACCCCAGCAGCCGATTTATGAACAAGCGGATTTCTCAAATGGCAAGTCTACTCGTCATGGCGATCGGGTGTCTCGTGCTACTGGGTTGGCAATTTGACATCTCGCTACTCAAAAGCGGTTTTCCCGGTATGGCTTCGACCATGAAAGCAAACACGGCAATTTGCTTTTTGCTGGCTGGAGTGTCTTTGAAATTGTTGCAGTACCAAAGAACCCGACTGCAAAATCGCATCGCTCAAGGGATGGCAGGATTGATAATCATCATGGGTCTGCTGACGCTGAGCCAGTATATTTTTGGTTGGAAGCTGGGTATTGATCAGTGGCTTTTCCGAGATTTTGTGTCTTCAGCGACTCCTTATCCGGGAAGAATGGGACTAAATACCGCCCTAAATTTTGTGCTGATGGGACTAGCACTGTTACTATTAGGGCAAAATTCCCGACGCGATACTTGGTTTGCTCAGATTTTTAGTAGTGTTGCAACTTTAATTTCTTTACTAGCTTTATTTGCGCACTTATTCCATGTCGATATTCTTGAACGTTTGGCCACAATTACGACGACTCAACCCGTAAACACGATCGCCACCTTTTTCATCCTCTATGGAGGAATTTTATGGCTCCGCCCCAAACAAGGATTAATGCAAGTAGTAAACAGTCCTCTGGTGGGCGGAGTAATGGTTCGGTGGTTGCTGCCTTGGGGGACAATCTTTCCAGTGACACTGAACTGGTTGACTCTTCAGGGACAAAATTTAGGCTGGTATAACGTTAATTTTGGCTATACATTGCGTTCAACTGTTATGGTTGTCACGTTCTCAATTCTCATCTTGGGGACGGCTCGCTCTTTAAACCAGATAGATTACAGGCGCCAAAAAGCGGAAAAAGAAATTAAAAAACTTAACGAAACTTTAGAAATTCTTGTGGCTGAACGAACAGATGCTTTACAAAAATCGCAGGCTCGTTTTGCGGGAATTCTAGAAATCGCCAATGATGCAATTATTTCAGTCGATCGCACTCAACGCATTACCCTGTTTAATCAAGGGGCCGAAAAGATGTTTGGCTATAAAATTGAGGATATTTTAGGGAAGCCACTGAATTTACTGCTGCCAGAACAGTTTAGAGATGCACATCCGCAGCATATCAAACAATTTGCACAGTCTTCTACCAGAGCGCGAAGGATGGGAGAACGAGGCGAGATTTTGGGTCGTCGTCAAGATGGAACGCAGTTTTCGGCTGAAGCCTCTATTTCTAAGCTGGAAATGGGAGACGAAACGGTATTTACTGTTATTATGCGCGATATTAGCGATCGCAAACAAATTGAAATGGCTTTACGAAACAGTGAAGAGCAGTTTCGCCATGCGTTTGAAGATGCCTCTATCGGGATGGCGATCGTTTCACTTGATGGGCACTGGGTTAAAGTCAATCCTGCCTTATGTCAGATTCTTGGCTACTCCTCAGAAGAGTTATTAGCGTTAACTTTCCAAGACATTACCCATCCTGATGATTTAGACGCGGATCTTAGTTATGCAAATCAACTATTAGCAGGAACAATTTCAACTTACCAACTGGAAAAACGGTATTTTCATAAACAAGGACATATTATTTGGATTCTTCTTGATGGCTCGCTAGTACAAGATGGACAGGGAAATCCACTGCATTTTATTGCTCAGATCCAAGACATTACCGCTCGAAAAGAAGCTCAAAAGACGCTAGAGCTTCAAAGCGTTATCATGAATAACATGGCAGGAGGAGTGTGTTTAATCAAAGCCTCAGACCTCATGCTCGTCTACACCAATCCTACCTTTGACGCTATGTTTGGCTACACAGAGGACGAACTCGCAGGTCAAGCCCTTGGTGTCTTGAATTATGTCGATACAAATTTTACACCAGATGTAACCGTTCTAGATATCGTCACTCAAATTGAACAGACTGGCGAAGCGAAATATGAAGTCCACAATAGAAAGAAAGATGGAACTCTCTTTTGGTGCAGAGTTCATACATCCAGGTTTGAGCATCCTGAATACGGAACTGTATATGTTGCCGTTCAGGAGGACGCAACAGAGCTAAAACTGGCTGAGCAAGCCTTGCAAGCTACCACAAATCGCCTCAATTTTCTTCTAAACTACAGCCCCGTGGTCATTTCTAGCAGTAAACCTGCTGGCGATTATGGAGCCACGTTCATCAGCGAAAATATCAAAGATATATTGGGCTACGAAAGCAGCGAGTTTTTAGAAGATTCTAAATTTTGGGTGAATCACTTACACCCAGATGATGTAGAACCCGTACTTAATGACTTACCAAATGTATTGGTTAATGATTTTTATTTACACGAATACCGTTTTCGTCGCTCCGATGGGGTTTATCGCTGGATGCTCAGTCAGCTTAGGCTAATTCGAGATAATTCAGGTACACCAGTAGAAATCTTGGGATATTTAATTGACATTAGCGATCGCAAACAAGCTGAGTTGGAATTTCATCAGGCAAATGAAGCAAACCAAGCCAAGACTGTCTTCCTAGCCAACATGAGCCACGAACTCCGCACCCCCCTCAACTCAATTTTGGGCTTCACGCAATTGATGAGCTATGAGAGAAATCTGGCTCCTTCTATTCAAGAACGTTTACAAATTGTCAATCGTAGCGGTAGACATTTATTGGACTTGATTAACGATATTTTAGATTTATCCAAAATAGAGAGCGGACGGATGACACTCAATCTTTCTGACTTTGGTTTGACAAATTTGCTGGCTTCTATTGAAGAAATGTTCCAAGTTAAAGTCCAATCTAAAGAATTGCAACTAATTTTCGATCTAGCTCCCGACATTCCTAGATTTGTGCATAGCGACAATAAAAAACTCTACCAAGTCCTTGTCAATCTGCTCGGTAATGCGATTAAGTTTACCAACAAAGGAAGCGTCACCCTACGGGTAAGAGCAACACAAAGAGACACAACATCCTGTCACCTATGTTTTGAAGTTGAAGATACAGGCGTGGGAATTGCCCCCACAGAAATGGATAGCCTATTTAAGGTATTTGTGCAAGCCCAAGCTGGGAATAATTTGAGTCAAGGGAGTGGGCTTGGTTTAGCCATCAGTCAAAAACTCGTCAAACTCATGGGCGGTCAAATTCGCGTTAAAAGCACTTTGCACCGAGGTAGCACTTTTTCGTTTGAGATTCCTGTACAGTTACCTCAAGCAGACTCCTTACCCCCAGAATCAAATAATCAAAGAGTAATTGGTTTAGCTCCCGGACAACCGACTTACCGCATTCTTATTGTTGAAGATTTAGAAGAAAATCGTCGCTTGTTAGTCGAGTTCCTTACCTCGGTTGGTTTTGAGGTGAGAGAAGCAAAACAGGGAGTAGAGGCACTCTCGCTGTGGGAGAGTTGGCGGCCGCACCTGATTCTGATGGATTTGCGAATGCCGATCGTGGATGGCTACACAGCTAGTAAATATATTAGAGAACGCCCTCAGAGCAAAGAAACTGTCATTATTGCTTTAACTGCCTGTATTTTTGAAGAAGAGCGAGAGAAAGTTGTTATGGCTGGGTTTAACGACTTTATAAGCAAGCCATTTCAGCAGAGAGACATCTTTGACAAAATCGCTAAATATTTGCCAGTGCAATATATCTACGAAGTCGTAGAACAAACTCCACAAAAACAATTAGTTGAAACGGTGTCTGCAGCAGATTTATCCATGATGTCCCCTCAGTGGTTAGAACAAATGTATCATGCCGCTTACTATCTCGATACCGAAGTTATGAATGAATTAATTGTACAAATTCCAGAATCCAAAGCAAGTTTGGCTCAAGCACTAACCGATTATATCAATAATTTTAATTCTGATAGAATTATGGAGTTAATTAGACCTCTGCTGCCGAATCCACTGTAGTTATAGCGGTTCTCAAGTAAATGAGGTACGTAGTTGGGCTTTAGCCCTCTTCTTGAGTCGTTATATAAGTTGTCAGTCATACCTCATCTACCTGAGAAGAGCTATATCGAGTTTAAGGACAAAAAACCTATAGTGCGTTCAGCAGTAGCTATATTTCCCATAGAAACCCACATCGAAAAGGATTTGGAAGTTTTTGGAGATGTCTATTGCAGATATCCATCAGCTTGAGGAAATGGCATACACATTGGATGGAATGTGCTGTATCATATAGCAATTCTATTTCGTATGTGAAGGAGATTTATTCTTTTTATTAAATGCAGAGGGTGCTGAGGGTGCAGAGAAAGAGAAAAGAGATAGAGAAATGATTGATTTAACCGGAAAAGTAATTTTAGTAACAGGTGGCTCGAAAGGGATTGGTGCAGTGACGGTGCGGACTCTGGTTAATGCTGGGGCCGAGGTGATTTTGCATTACTTTCGCAGTCAGAAAGAAGCTGAAGCGATCGCAGGAAGTGTTGGGCGCGATCGCTGTTATTTATTGGCAGCGGATTTGAGGGTGGAAAACGCGGCCTCGACTTTGTGGCGAGATGCTTTAAAATGGCGCGGTCATATTGATATTTTAGTTAATAATGCGGGGATTATGCAGTCAGCGGGTATAGAGGACGAGTTCGATATTTGGTCTTCAGCTTGGCAGCAAACTCTACAAGTAAATTTAGTTGCCGTTGCCGATTTGTGCCGCGAATCTATCCTGCATTTTCAAACTCGCAGAGTAGGCACAATTATTAATATAGCAAGTCGCGCTGCTTTTCGCGGCGATGACCCGAATTATCTGCACTACGCCGCTTCTAAAGGTGCTATTGTTGCTTTAACTCGCAGCATTGCTAGAGCGTTTGCGGCTGATAATATTTTGGCATTTACAGTTGCACCAGGATTTGTCAGTACAGAAATGTCTAATCAGTTTATTCAGGAGTTCGGTGAAGCTGATATTATTCGCGATATCCCGATCGGCAAAATCGCTCCTCCTCAAGATGTTGCCAATGTTATCGCGTTTTTAGCGTCGGGTTTAGCTGCACACGCTACCGGGACTACGATCGACATTAATGGAGCTTCTTACGTGCATTGAGACAATTACTGTAAAATACCTCTGAAGGCTCACGCTGACACCTTTTAAAACTAACTCATTTATCACTTTAGCAAGACGCTAAAAACTCCATCAATCACTTAGCGTTAGATAAAAAGATAGTCTGAGGAAAGTTGATTATGACAACAGATAACGGCACCAACACCAAACGAGTTGCCATACTCATCGAAAATGGAGTAGAAGATTCGGAATTTCTAGTTCCTTACAACGCCTTAAAACAAGCAGGATTTGAAGTAGTTGTCCTCGGTTCGCGGACAAACGAAAAGTATGCAGGGAAACAAGGAAAAGTTGCCCAGCAAGCTGACGGAACTACCACTGAAGCAGTACCCGCAGAATTCGATGCAGTGATAATTCCCGGCGGTATGGCTCCCGATATGATGCGGACTAATCCCAATACAGTACGTTTTGTACGAGAAGCATTTGAGCAAGGAAAAATCGTCGCTGCTGTTTGCCACGGCCCGCAAGTTTTGATTGAAGCCGACTTGCTGAAAGGCAAAAATGCGACGGGTTTCTTGGCAATTAAAACAGACATGATTAATGCCGGAGCTAACTACATTAACGAAGCTTTAGTAGTTGACGGCAACTTGATTACTTCCCGCCAACCGGGAGATTTAGCAATATTTACCACGGCAATTCTGGCTCGCCTCGGTTACGGCGGGAAAGCAGTCGGTTTGCCAGAAGAAACTGACACAAATGCAGAATGGTGGAAATTAGCTAATGGTTGGGGAGGCTCTACACAAGGCGACATCGTAAAAGGTTTGAATACCGCCCTCGCAGGGGAACGCTATGCTTGCGAAGCGTTTCAAAATTATGCGGAAAAAACTCAAGACAGCGATTTGCGATCGCTCTTGAGAGAAATGATTCAAAACAAACAGAACCACATCCTCGCTCTCGAAAAACGCCTCAACGATTTCGGTGAAAAACCCTCAATTCCTGCCCAAATTGCTGACAAATACGCTAAATTAAAAGCTTCGATGCAAGGAACGGATGAAACGTTTTTGCTGCGGAGCACTCTAGGTGAGTTGCAAACCGGTGTTGTCGATGTCAACAACCTGCGGGTGAAGTTCACAGATCCCGTATCAACTGCCATTTTGACAGAGATAGAATCGGATTTGTCCAAGTGCGAGCAAGTCGTTGCTAAACTCTACCGCGCCCGTGCAGTTTCCCAGGAAATTAAGTCGCCTAAACCTTCGACTAGCCCCGCTGTAAAAATGTAATCAGCAAGGGGATAAATAAGTTTGTAGTTTTGTTGAGAGGTGAAAACCCCCACCAATATCGCAGCTACAAACTTGCTCTGCAATCCTACAATATACGCCTTTCCGGTAAAATAAAACCCAACACTAAAAAGCAGATATTCAACTAACTGCAAGGTGGAGGGTTTTCTTAAATGGGTTTTATTTTTGTTTCAGCGGAATACGGCGGATTTGAAGGAAGCTTGTGGCACCCAGGGGCGGTACCAGCCCCCGGGTTCATTCGTGCAGAAAAAAAAATCTAGTATCCGATAACCAGCCCCCGCATACATCCGTCAAGTCGCTTTCTTCAATTCTAAAATCTAAAATCTAAAATCTAAAATGTAAAATCGATTGCCTTCTTCCCTCTTCCTTTAGACAGGAGACACCTGGGCTATAAATGCGCTACTGTGTTGCCAATATTTTGATGAGGAAAAAAAGGCTGTGGTTCCCTTACGCGATGACAATCCCATTACTATCACTCCCTACGTCACCTACGGGCTGATTGCCGCAAACATATTAGTATTTTTGTACGAACTCAGTTTGGGCGATCGACAATTAACCCAATTCTTCTACTCTTGGGCTGTAATTCCTTGCCAGTTAAGCAATATGTGTCGGGTTGCCCTGCCAACTTCGCCATTTCCCGAATGGACAACACTAATTAGCTCCCAATTTCTGCACGCAGGCTTTCTGCACATTGCCGGCAATATGTTATTTTTGTGGATTTTTGGCAACAACGTAGAAGACCGTTTAGGACACGTCAAATTTATACTATTTTACCTTACTTGCGGCGTTTTAGCATCACTAACTCAGTGGTTTTTTTCTTCAGCATCTGCCATTCCGTCCCTAGGTGCTAGCGGCGCGATCGCAGGCGTGATGGGAGCTTACATTCTCAGATATCCCCAAGCCAGAGTTCTGACGCTGCTTCCCCTGGGAATCTTTTTTACCACCGTCAGAGTCCCCGCTTTCTTCTTTCTAGGATTTTGGTTTGCACAGCAAGCATTGAGCGGCCTGGCTTCTTTAAATGCCCCGGCAAGTGTCGGCATGGAATCCGGGGGAGTTGCCTACTGGGCCCACGCTGGCGGCTTTGTTTTCGGCGCTATTCTCGGCCCTTTGTTGGGGCTTTTTTCTGAAGATAATCGGATTTAATTTTTCACCGCAGATGAACGCAAATTAACGCAGATAAACTGTTTAGGAAATCGGCGTTTATCTGCGTTCATCTGCGGTTTCAAACCTCTAATTTTTCTAAAAGTTTGGTGCTATGCTTGGCTCTTTGTTGGGATTGTTTTCTGAAGATAATGAGATTGAATTTTTCACCGCCGGTGAACAAAAATTAACGCAGATAAACTGCCAACAAAATCGGCGTTTATCTGCGTTAATCTGCGGTTTCAAACCTCTTATCTTCCTAGATAAACGTCAAATCAAATTCCGAAAGAGAAGAAACCCCAGTTACACCATTTAACTTCGCCAAAATGCGAGAATCGCTGCCGGTGAGGTTATTGCCATTGCCGTCATAAATGATGTAAGTATTGCCACCGGAATCGTAGGCAAACAAGAAAGCACTTCCTCCCAGAATATTTGCAGAAACCGTTGTCTGCACATTCAGCAGAACTTGGGTGTTACCGCTGAGATTCGCAAATCCGGGGGCAAAATTAAACTGATCGGCGATCGGCACACCGAGACCGCTAAAATCAGTAATCACATCGTATCCGCCCGCCGCGATCGCAGCCTCGATCGCCGCCGAAGAAGCCGCATCAAAGGCAGGGCCACCTTGTGCAGGGCTGGTATAGCGGAATTGATTGTTGCCGCCGCCCCCTGTCATGGTATCTGCGCCGAGGCCCCCTACGAGCACGTCGTTATCCACACCGCCGTTAATCGTATCGTTGCCGCCTTGACCATCAATAGTATCGCTGCCCGCCAAACCGTCCAAATTGTCCGGCAAAGAACCCCCAACTAAATTGTTAGGCCCGCTATCTGCAGGCAAGATTTGAACGGTGACAGTACCTACGCCCGGAATTGTCCCGAATCCGTCGCTGACGCTGTAGGTGAAAGCAGTTGTACCCGCTACGTTGCCGGGGATGAATTGCACTTGAGAGACAAGATTTACAGCTGCCCCCAGTTGTGGTGTGCTGACATTGATAATGCTAAGCGTCCCTTTTTGCGGGCTGGAATCGTTCGCCAGTACGTCGATGAAAGTGGGCAGCAAATTATTCGTATTGGTAAATACGATGCCGTCCTCCACAGCAATCGGCGGCAGGAGAGTTGGAACAGTTACGGAGGTATCAAAAGAATTGATGTTAATTGCGACTGACGCTGCTGCCGTGCCGCCTTGGTCGTCAGCTACGCTGTAGCTGAAAGAACCGGCTTGCCCGATCACGTTTGTTCCAGGTTGAAATTTCAGCCCGAGTAAATCCTGAACGGTTAGCTTTTGGTTCACGGTGACGGGGTTCGTACCCGTAATTACCTGACCAAAAGTAGGATTGGGAAGTCCGACTACCGCGATCGACAGTGGCTGGCCCTCCGGGTCGCTGGGCGCCGAAATGCTCAGAGACAGAGGCAAATTCTGCAAACCAGTCACCGTCTTGCCCGCTTCCACGAGCGGCGGCTGGTTAGGAGTCGGAGATGTAAAACTCGGCGGAGTCGGCCCGCCACCCAAAGGCGGAGGAGTTGGGGGCACCGCAGTTGGAAGCGGGACAATCGAAGGACTCGGACTCGGAGTTGTCGCGCCCGCAGTCGGACTCGGACTCGAACTCGGACTCGTACCCGGAACCTGTATCGGCAAGGGCTCTGTGGTTGGAGTTGGATTCGGACTTGTCCCCGGTGATGCTGCCGGACTTGTCCCCGGTGAGGCTGCGGGTGATGCTGCCGGACTTGTCCCCGGTGAGGCTGCGGGTGATGCTGCCGGACTTGTCCCCGGTGAGGCTGCGGGTGATGCTGCCGGACTTGTCCCCGGTGAGGCTGCGGGTGATGCTGCCGGACTTGTCCCCGGTGAGGCTGCGGGTGATGCTGCCGGACTTGTCCCCGGTGAGGCTGCGGGTGATGCTGCCGGACTTGTCCCCGGTGAGGCTGCGGGTGATGCTGCCGGACTTGTCCCCGGTGAGGCTGCGGGTGA
>NZ_JAUBUE010000107.1:0-1268 GCF_036705305.1 Microcoleus sp. B3-D7
GGGTACTGGGTTGAATATGGGGGTTGGTTCTGGCGTCGGTGTTGGTTGTTCGGGGGCGGGTGTTGGTGGTGTTGGTGTTGGCGCCGGTGTTGGTGGTGTTGGTGTTGGCGCCGGTGTTGGTGGTGCTGGTTCCGGTGTTGGTGGTGTTGGTGGTGTTGGTGGTGTTGGTGTTGGTGGTGCTGGTTCCGGCGCCGGTGTTGGTGGTGTTGGTGTTGGTGGTGTTGGTGGTGTTGGTGGTGTTGGTGGTGTTGGTGGTGTAGGTGTTGGTGGTGTTGGTGGTGTTGGTGGTGTTGGTGGTGTAGGTGTTGGTGGTGTTGGTGGTGTAGGTGTTGGTGGTGTTGGTGGTGTTGGTGTTGGTGGTGTTGGTGGTGTTGGTGGTGTAGGTGTTGGTGGTGTTGGTGGTGTTGGTGTTGGTGGTGTTGGTTCGTTCAGGGGAATGGCAGAGACAGTAGCGCTGGCGGGGCTGGTAGCACCTTGGTTGTCTGTAGCGCTGTAGGTGAAATTTGCTGTTGTAAAGTTGGCTGTCGATTGGAAAAATAATTGGTTAATGTCAGTAGGTGTCAGAATTTGACCTGCGGTGACAATCCGGCCGCCAGTATCGGGATTGCCTAAAAATATCCGCCCTTCATTTGCGGGTGGGACGGTGTTGATGGTGAAGGATGCGATCGAGCCGTCGGGGTCGCTTCCTCCGAGTCCTGCGATCGCCACAGCGCTGCTGGGGCCGATCTCAAGGTTGACGTTGTTAGCTACGGGCGGTTGGTTTGGCACCGGCAGCAGCGCCGATACAGTAGCACTGGCGGGGCTGGTGGCACCCTGGTTGTCTGTAGCGCTGTAGGTAAAATTTGCTGTTGTAAAGTTGGCTGTCGATTGGAAAAATAATTGGTTAATGTCAGCAGGTGTCAGAATTTGACCTGCGGTGACAATCGTGCCGCCAGTATCGGGATTGCCTAAAAATATCAGCCCTTCATTTGCTGGTGGGACGCTGTTGATGGTGAAGGATGAGATCGAACCGTCGGGGTCGCTTCCTCCGAGTCCTGCGATCGCCACAGCGCTGCTGGGGGCGATTTCGAGGTTGACGTTGCTAGCTATCGGTGGTTTGTTGGCGGGAGTTGGAGTCGGAGTCGGTGGGAGTGGGGGAGTCGGAGTGGGGGCAGCGGTGATAGTGGTGGTAACAGTTGCGCCAGGCTCACGGCCGTTGTTGTTGGCAGGATTGGGGTCTGGACTCGTTGAGGTGCTGCTAGCAGTGTTGGCGATGGCGCTGATGGTGG
>NZ_JAUBUE010000107.1:1368-4180 GCF_036705305.1 Microcoleus sp. B3-D7
ACAATGCTGTCGGCGATCGCCACATTGGTTGCCGCACTCGGCCCACTGTTAGCCGCCGTAATGGTGTAGGTGACACTCGAGCCTGCCACCGCAGTAGCCGGCCCGGTTTTGCGCGTAACTACATCGGCAATATTGTTCGTGATAGTGGTGGTGACTCGCGCCTCCGAGCTGCTGCCGCTGTTGTTGGCGGGTACGGGATCGATCGTGTTGCTGCTGCTGAATACACTGTTTGTAATAGCACCGAGTGTAGTTGGGGCGGTAACAGTTACGGTGCGGGTCTGGCTGGCCCCAACAGCTAAATTCGGAATACGCCAGGAGACCAGTCTCGTTGTCGGGTTGAAAGTGCCGCCGCTGTCGGCACTGCCAAATACTGCCCCTCGGGGCAGTTGGTCTTCAACCAGCACGTTTTCAGCCGGGTTCGGGCCATTATTTACTGTCGTAATTGTGTAAGTAATGGGGCTGCCCGGTGCCGCAGCGGGCGGGCCTTTTTTCGTTGTCGCAACATCTGCTGTAGTAAGTGGCACGTCTATAGTTTGGATAGACAAAGTGCGAACGTCGTGAATATTTGTTGCGTCTCCCGTTGAACCTGCAAAACCAAATTTGAATGTTGCGGGGATTCGCCCGTTTATTGCCTCTAAATCGCTAATGTCGATAATAGTCTCGCCTGGATCTGTAAACGAACCATTATTGTTGAGATCAAAGCTAACAGTAAGCTGACGACGGCTGGGCGTTTCAGAAGTGGGAGGTTCTAAAATAACTTGAACTCTTCTTTTGGCTGGTTCGCGAGTGCTAGTAATAGTGTTGGTCGGCGGACTTACGGGATTGGGAATATTATCTATTCCCCCCGGCACAAAGTTAGAAGTTAAAAACCGATATTGCGTAGCTTGGCTACCTCGAAGCGTTACCGAATCTGGTCTACGCCCCCCCCCAATTCCGCCTATACGCCCTTCATTTTCAGTTGAAAAATTTCCGAATTCATCCAATCCAATTCCTAAATAACCTCCGAGTAAACCGGACTGATTTTCGTTGATATTTTGGGCGTAGCCGAGAGAACCTCCATAGCCTCCAGCTTTTGTTGGCGTCACACTACCCTCAATTAAAAAGAAACTTATGCCGTCCCCTGTCCGCCCTGCTAAATTATCACGTGCAGTGCCGTTGTAGGCAAATATATCGAAGACAATTTTAAGGCCACTGCTGGCTGGTACCGGACTGTTATAGATGGCAAAAGTAGATTGGTCAAAACTTCTTGAAGTTAACCTCAAAGCTCCGCTGCCGGGCGGGTCTATGTTCAAACCCGGAAAAGTCTCCGTTCCGGTTCCTGCTGTTAAAGCTGGAGCGTCTGACGTGCCGGTGACCCCAGATATCCAAGGCCCTATTAGACTTGCATCTTGAAAAGTTTCGTCCACTAAAGTAATGAGGACAGCGCTGTAAGTTTCCTGTGTTTTTGTTTCAAATGCTATTGCGGTTTTTACTTGTCCTGCTGTAACATTTAATTGCCAGTTTCCTCCTAATTTTGCACTGCCAATTAAATTGTTAGAAGCGGCTATATTGGCGCCTGTTAGTTCTCTCAGCTTCCGCACGAAAGCAATCCCTGATTTTCCAGCCGCCACCCTACACGCTAATAATAAAATATCGGCTTTTTCGCTTAAGGCATTTCGCCACTGCTGCAAATGCCGATCGTACTTTGGTAAGTTTTCATCCTTCAGTACCGTTGACCCGAGGTGCATCGAAGCTTCATTGCCGTGAGCAACTATCTGAAGGCTGGCAATTAAGCTGCGTTTAGCTAGAATCTCGGTAATTTGTTCTACTCCGTCTAGGGTGCGATCGAGGACAATTATCTCTGTTCCCGGTTTGGCTCCGCTGGCAAGATGCTGATAATTATCTACCCTGGGATCGATGCAAACTAAATGTTTTTTATGCTCACTCTTGACGCCAAGACTCGCTTTTGTTAAACAGTAAATATCGCTCAGCCGATCGCCCGCTAACGGCTCCCGAATCCCACGATCTTCTATGCAGTCATTATCGTGCCCATCGCAACTTAATTTTTGCATTGGGGAAGAGTAGTTGAACCCTGATTTTTTCATGAGTTAGATAGCTCCTTGACGTGTTAATTGTCAACCTTAAGTGGTAGATATTATTGTTAATTGCTAATAAGAAATTTCTACTTGCTAATTTCTCGGCTTCGCATACTTAACAAGTTCCATTTACTGCGATATTTTTTTTATCGACATCTTCCCAAAGTAGCAGTTAGCGGCATTTACCTGGGAAATCAGGCGTTTTTTTAGCGAAGTCAGACTCAGCGCAGAATTATTTTAGTATAAAAAAAACGCGCGCGATCTAATAAAATTACGCCGTGAGGTGCGAAATTTGTTGGCACCAGCTAGTTGACAAGTGTTCGTGTTTGTAGTAGTATGGGGGTTTACCCCTCAGACGTTTATTAGGAGTTGAGTCCAGATAACAAACCAATTTTCTGGTAGTCAATTAGTCCAATATTAAATAGTATCTCTTTGTTTAAAAGAAACGTTATAAATTTGGTCGTCATAAATTCTGCCTTTTGACTTTAATCAGGAATGAATTACTCACTAAAACCAATTTCATAGTAGCAGATCTGTCGAACATCAAATAAGTCACTAGCTTGATGTTCGTTGAGTTAAAAATATTCTACAAGCCCGGTTAATTTAAGAAAGCGAGCGTGTAGAATATCGGCAAAAGCCCCCCGATAAAATGCGCTTTTATTCTTAGCGAGCCAAAATCAGAAAATCGAGAGAAGTAATAGTATTATCAGCCCCAAAAACCTGAGCTAAAACCTCGC
>NZ_JAUBUE010000049.1:0-25060 GCF_036705305.1 Microcoleus sp. B3-D7
CGTTTTGGCATTCTTTATTTGATGGGGGTGGTGTTCCTCCCGATCATATCATGGTTAATCGACCGGACATGATATGAACAACAAGAGAAATTTCCGCCGATTTGTCCTGATTTTGTCATAGAATTGCGTGAAGCGAAGCTATCCCGTAGGGAATCGCGCACAGACCCGCTGCGGCAGCTTCAGGAGAAAATGCAGGAATATCTAAACAGCGGCTTGCGCTTGGGTTGGCTGATTAATCCTCAAGACGAACAAGTAGAAATTTATCGCCCTTCTCGCGAAGTAGAGATTGTACAATTTCCTGTAAGTTTATCGGGAGAAGATGTCTTGCCCGGATTTGTGCTTAATTTGCCCATGATTTGATATTGCATCAAACTTTTTCTGTTTCCAACTGTATTTTCTTCGGACAAATATCATCATCGTACCAACCAGTCAAAGCCACCGCCAAAGCATCCGCTGCATCGTCGGGTTTCGGAATATAACCCAACTCTAACTCCCGCGCCACTGCCTCTTGCACTTCAGATTTATCCGCATTACCGCGCCCTGTCAAAGCTTGCTTAATTTGAGCCGGCGTAAACTCGAAAAGTGGCACTCCACACTGCGCTAATACCAGTGTCAAAACGCCGCGCGCTTGCGCTACAAGTATGGTATTTCCCATCTTGTAAAAAAACAATTTTTCGGCAATTGCTACATCAGGTTTAATCTCTTCAATTACCGCGTGTAAATCGTCGTAAATTGTTTTCAACCGCTGTCCCATTTCCTGTTTGGGCGTTGTTTGTATGACGCCGCAATCAATCATGGAAACAAAGTTTTCATCTTGTTTACCGGGGACAATTTGACAGCAAATTGCCCCGTAGCCGAGATTTGCTAAGCCGGGATCTAATCCTAAAATTCGTTTTTCCATTGCCCGAATCAGTAATTGGAAATGGGGAAGGAGGCATTAAAAATTTGGGAAATGTTTCCTCACCACCAATTACCAATTACCAATTATTAATTACCCCTCAGTTGTTTCTAGACCGAATACCCGATCGAACACTTTAGTCACTTTATACCCCGAATCTATTGATTCTAGCGGGTCTTTCCGCAACCGGTGCCGCAAACACAGAGTCATCACCCGGCGAATATCGTCCACAGTCACCTCTGTGCGGCACTCCAAAGCCGTGAAAGCTTTCGCAGCCCGATTTGTCACCAAATCGCCCCGCAGCCCGTCTACGTCCAATTCAGCGCAGACTTGGGAGATTTTTACCCGCAACTCTCGATCGATAGTTACCGATTTCAACCTTTCCTGAGCTTCCACCAACTTCTGCTGCATCTCATCTTGTTCGCGCTGGTATTTCGCGAGAAACTCCGCCGGATTTTGGTCAAAACTCGATCGCTGTTCGACAATTTCTACTCTTAAATTCGGGTCTTTCACAGTCCGAATTTCTGCGTGCATCCCGAATCTGTCGAGCAACTGCGGCCGCAATTCTCCTTCTTCTGGGTTGCCGGAACCAATGAGAATAAACTTAGCCGGGTGGCGGATCGAAATGCCTTCTCTTTCAACAGTATTCCAACCGCTCGCGGCAGAGTCGAGCAAAACATCGACTAAATGATCGTCGAGCAAATTGACTTCATCAACGTACAGAATGCCGCGGTTAGCTTTAGCTAAAAGGCCTGGTTCAAAAGCTTTAACACCTTCCGACAAAGCTTTCTCGATGTCGATCGTACCGCAAACTCGGTCTTCGGTAGCGCCCAGAGGCAAGTCTACCATTTGAACTTTTTTGCGAGCGATTTTAATGTCAGTTTGAGATAAAGTGCGATCGCGCACCTCATCGCTCATCAAATCTGGATCGCTGGGATGACTGTTAAAAGGATCGTCAGCCACCACCTCAATTTCCGGCAGCAAATCAGTGAGGGCGCGGATTGTGGTAGATTTACCAGTACCTCGATCGCCCATAATCATCACCCCGCCAATTTTGGGATCGATGACATTCAACAGCAGCGCCAGTTTCATCTCCTCCTGGCCAACAATCGCAGTGAAGGGAAAAACAGCGCGGCGGGCTGGAGTAGCGGTAACGGTTGGTAGAGCGCCCGCATTTAGGGTATTGCTGACTTCGGCAGTAGGACTCACAGGATAACTCAAAATATAATAATTGCTTGTTTATTGTGACATACAAGCGGACAACAGTCGATCGGCAGCCTTGAAATCCAAGTGCAGAGTTTGTGTGATTCCTCTCAAAACGCCGCCAAAAACAGACTCTTTCTGAGACATAGAACGCGCCCACTCTAAAACTTGTTGCTGACGTTCGTCTGACAAACGTCCAACCATCGCAGCTAATAGCTCAGATACAGACAACCAACGCCTTTCTTTCGACTTCCAAACAACTAAAAACTGCTCGGTAGACAGAGTACACAAAGCTATCGTTTCGCCAGAGCGCTCGCTAAATTCTATTTCGTAATTTCCATCATCATAACAAGCTACAGTAGCCCCTCTAACACCTAGGTGTAGATTAGACTCAGACCATGTTACAAACAATTCGACTACATCAAATAATTCTGGCACGATCGTGCTTACCTCCTAACGAATGATGAAGAGATTCAATGTATCGCTCAATTTCCTCATCCGTGCAACTAATTCCATTCTGCCAAAGTTCATATTCACTGATATCGATATCTTCATTCCAAACCACTGCATAACCACCAGGTTCAATTTTAAAATTTCTGAAAAATCCAGGATTGCGTAACGTCGCAAACATCGGATTGTCTAATAACTTAGAGATGTCGTATTTCTTGATTTCAAGATTGGTAAACTTGACCATCAAGGTTCGATCGTCAATAGCTTTAGCAGAAACAATGCGCTCAGGTTTCATAAAAAAATCACAGTTATTTTAAGGACGGAAGTTTACTAAATTCTTGGCTATTCCACATATCCAGCAGTTCTTTCTGGTACAACGTAGCCCATTCTCTTACCCGCTTTTGGACCCTATTTGGTAAATCTCCTTCAATAATCTCTAAAGATTCAATGCCGATCAAAGCATTGTACTCACCGTAAACTGCGTGAAAATGAGGAGGTGGGTGATCCCCAAAGAAAATTTTGATGATTATTCCGTAAAATCGTGCAACTTCTGGTATAAAGCTTTTTTAAACGACGATATGAAGATTATTGTATATAACCACGAAGAAGAATGACCAATAACTCATCACTACCACTGCGGCCCAGAAGCCATCAAAGCAGTCGCAGCCTCGCTCGGTAACGGCTTAGCAAAAAAATAACCCTGACCATATTCGCAGCCGATCGACCTCAACCTAGCTAATTGTGCCGCCGTCTCCACACCCTCAGCAATCACATCCATACCCAAAGCGTGAGCCAGCGCCACAATCGTCCGCACGATCGCCACATTCTCCCCCTCGCTTTCGATCTCCATCCGCCCCACAAACGACTTATCAACCTTCAAAGTATCCGTAGGAAAACGACTCAAATAACTCAACGACGAATAACCCGTACCAAAATCATCAATTCCCAACTTGACGTTTAACGCTTTCATCTGCTTCAAAACCGCGATTGCCGACTCCACATCCTCCATCACTACACTCTCAGTAATCTCCAACTTCAAACTCTCCGCACTCAAACCCGTTGTTTCCAAAATCACCTGAATGCGATCGACCAAATCCGGCTGAGCAAACTGCTTCCCAGATAAATTTACACTCATAATCAAAGCTTGATCGAAACCAAACATTTCCTCCCACAGCCGCAACTGCCGGCAAGCCTCCTCCAGCACCCACTCACCCAGCGGTACAATTGCACCCGTTTCCTCAGCCACCGGAATAAACTTCATCGGCGGAATCAAACCCCGCAGCGGGTGTTGCCAGCGTACCAAAGCCTCAAACCCAATAATCCTCCCGCTTGCCAAAGATACAAACGGCTGGTAATGCAGCAAAAACTCCTGACGCTTGAGGGCCATCCGCAAATCAGTTTCCAACTGCAACCTCTCCACCGCCAAAGCGTGCATCGAAGCATTAAACACCTGATACCTTCCCGTTCCCAAAGCCTTCGCCCGGTACATCGCCGTGTGCGCGTCCCGTAGCAAGTGTTCCGGCTGTTCCCTGACAGTAGCAGCAGGTTCGCCCCCCAGGGCAATCCCAATGCTCGCAGTCACAAACACCTCCTGCCCCTTCAACTCAAAAGGCACAATTAAAGCTTCGTGAATTCGAGTGGCCAAATCCACCGCACTAGCAACATCAACATTCCTCACCAAAATCGCAAAATCATCACCCCCCACCCGCGCCACAGTATCCCCGGAGCCAATAATCGCCCTCAACCGCAGCACCACCGCCATCAGCAGTTCATCCCCCACCAAATGACCCAAAGAATCATTAATCACCTTAAACCTGTCTAAATCCAGAAACAGCACCGCAAACACATAGCTGCGCCGGCCCCTAGTATTGGCGATCGCCCGCCCCAGGCAATCCACGAACAAATCCCGGTTGGGCAAACCCGTTAGAGAATCGTGAAAAGCATCGTAAAGCTTCCTGTAAGCACTGACACCCACACCAGTCACCACCAAACCCAAAGTCGGCGACACTAACGGTAGCCACCCACCCCCACTAAAAATCCCATAAGTAATCCCCAACAAACCCATCAATGCAGCACCCCCAGCCAATCCAGCCCTCGCAGGGTGCTGAATCCGCCAAGCCAAAACCCCGCCAACCATTGCCCAAGCACCGTTCCACAAAATTTCCGCCCATTCCGGCCACACCCAAAACAGCGATCGCCCATCCAAAACCGCACTCAATATTTGGCTGAGCATTTGCGCGTGCAGCAACACCCCCGGCATTTTCGGACTTTGCTTTTTAACTGGGCTGTAAGGCGTCAAAAACAAATCTCTGGTACTCGGTGCCGTCGTCCCGATCAACACAATCTTGTCCTTAACCCAGCTTGGTTCAATTTCTCCCTTCAATACCTGCCTGATACTGACTTGTCGCGCCACCTCCTTACCAGAACGGTATTTGAGCAGAATTTGGTAGCCTGTGGTGTCAATATTTGCATAGCCGCCGCTGTCAGAAGTTAAAGGCACAAATTCTGCCTTTCCCCAGTTGATTTGGTGGGGATGAACAGGGCTATTTTCCCGCTGCACTCTGTCTTTGAGATACAAAAAAGCCACTTGCACAGAAAACGAGAAAGCAGTATTCTTTTCTGGTTGCGAGACTGAGAGCAAATTGCGGCGTACAACGCCATCAGGGTCGAGTACGAAGTCGTTAAAACCAACTCGATCGGGCGGTATCCCCGGAGGCGCAGGCACTCCCGGACTTTCTGAATCGCTCAATTGGTTGATCGCCACAACATTCGGTGCTTTCAGCGCGGCCAACAATTCTTGGTGTCCCGGCGCTTGAGGCAAATCCCGGTACAAATCCAAACCGATAACTTTTGGCTGATACTTTTGCAGTTTTGCCAAGGTTTGAGCGATCGCACCGTCGGAAATCGGAAATCTCCCCAAAGCTTGAATATCGGCCTCAGAAATTCCCACTACCAGCAGTCGCGGATCGGGGTCCGAATCTGGCTGCAAGCGCACTAACGAGTCAAAACTCCCCAATTCCAAGCTTTGCAAGCCTCCCAACTGCCGAACTCCCATATTCAGCAGCGTTACAGTCACGCCCGCAAGCATTGCAGGCAAAATCCTGACCCGTCGGTTTTGAGAACTCAGGTTGAGACCAGTTGCGACAGACATGACATATCGAAGATTTCGAGAGAATTTGGCAGTCACAGAAAAAATATGTCGGTGCAAATTAGCTTTGCACAAGTCTGTTCTTACAGAATTGAGCTTAATATGAGATTGAATGTAATTTTTTCAGAACTTGTGCCGCAACCGAGTTTCTTTAAGCTAATTA
The DNA here is from genome assembly GCF_036705305.1 of Microcoleus sp. B3-D7. Taxonomy (NCBI): domain Bacteria; kingdom Bacillati; phylum Cyanobacteriota; class Cyanophyceae; order Oscillatoriales; family Microcoleaceae; genus Microcoleus; species Microcoleus sp. B3-D7. The sequence continues at coordinate 5,863 of NZ_JAUBUE010000049.1, forward strand.
CTCGATTTGGCAAAGTATTTCTCGAATGGGAACCGGGTTTTTGAAGATTTGCCGACAAATCCTGTCTTTCATTCCTTGTTTCCCCAAATTCGCACAAGCGTTAAAATTTAGTCGATCAAACTTTCAGGATATTTTTGAGATGATGGCGAATCAACTTCCGATTCCGGTGATTGTTAACGGTGCTGCAGGCAAAATGGGCCGCGAAGTAATTAAGGCGATCGCCCATGCTAGTGACATGACCTTATTTGGGGCTGTAGACCGCTCTCCTGAGTGCCTCAACGCCGATGCCGGGGAATTAGCCGGATGCGGCCCGTTAGAAGTTCCCATCACAGACGACTTGCAAGGAATGCTGGTATTAGCAGCTCAGGAAAAGCAGTTAGGGGTGATGGTAGATTTTACGCACCCTTCGTCTGTTTATGAAAACGTGCGATCGGCCATAGCTTACGGCATTCGCCCGGTAGTCGGCACTACTGGCTTGAGCAGCGAGCAAATTAAAAACTTAGCTGAATTTGCTGACAAAGCTAGCACTGGGTGTTTAATCATACCCAATTTCTCGATCGGCATGGTTTTGCTCCAACAAGCTGCCGTCACGGCATCTCAGTATTTTGAACACGTAGAAATTATCGAGCTGCACCACAATCAAAAAGCCGACGCCCCCAGCGGTACGGCAATTCAAACTGCCCAAATGTTAGCAGAAATGGGAAAAACTTTCAATCCGCCAGAAGTTGAGGAAACCGAAAAATTAGCCGGAGCTCGAGGTTCACTGGCTGATGAAGGGATTCGCATTCACAGCATCCGTTTACCCGGTTTAATTGCCCACCAAGAGGTAATTTTTGGCGGCGCCGGTCAAGTTTATACTTTACGACACGATACGAGCGATCGCGCTTGTTATATGCCAGGAGTCTTGCTGTCTATACGCAAAGTCCTTGAATTGCGATCGCTCGTTTACGGCCTGGAAAAAATCTTGTAGTCATTAGTCATTAGTCATTAGTCATTAGTCATTAGTCATTAGTCATTAGTCATTAGTCATAAGTAATGTGGAATTAATCTAACTTCTAACTTTTGACTTCTAACTTCTGATTTTTGACTTCAACATCAATCCCTTAAATCTGTTCAATCCCTTAATATAATCCGCTTCCGAACAGACAGCCGTTGCATCCCCTACATTGCTCGTTGCCGAACTTCCTATGCTAATTCCCTTAACCCGCGAAACCTTTCAAGAACTAATTCCCGCCGTCGCCACGGGAGCGCAATACAAATATATCTGGGGAAAACCGCCCGATTTTTTGAGGCGAATGTTAATCTCTGCCGTCACCGTAGTTTTCCTCCTGGTAGTTTACAACTTCGCCGGTTCCGATGTCGGGCCGCTAGTTTTAATCACCGGATTGATAGCTGGTTTGTACTGGCTGTGGGGGCCGATTTTGTGGGCGAGTTTGCGGAATGCAGAATGCCGCAAATATCAATACTGCGGTTTTTGGCAAGGACGAGTTTTGGATATATATATTACAGATGAAGTTACCAGTCAAGAAGAAACAGTCAATCAAAAAGGACAACTCGTAATAGTTGACAACCTAGAACCGCGAATTAATTTAGAAGTCGGCGACAAAACCGGATTTACTACTACACTTCGAGCTCCCTTGCGGAAAGATCACCAAGGAATTGCCCCCGGCCAAGCTGCTTTAATGTTAATCATGTCGAATCAAGAAGATTTGGGACGGATTGCCAAAGTTTCAGATATTTACATTCCCAGCCGCGACGTGTGGGTGAGCGACTATCCTTATCTGCGTAGAGATTTGTTTGTCGAGATGAGCCAGCAAATTAAAAAAGGCAGGAAAAAAGACCGCGATCGGACTAATCAAAGCAGAGATGTAAAAAGGCGATCGCCCGCTGATTATTAATATTGATAGTAGCGACAAATTTAAGAGCGATCGCAAGTTAAACTTAGGACAAAATTCACAAGATAGTGGCTAATGCCTACTGTTTTTCAGGTTAGCCCCTACAGTTTCATCTTTTTTAGTTCCGATCGAGGCGAAGCCGCCCAAATTCATGTTAAGCGCGATCGGCAACTTACCAAATTTTGCCTTAATCCTGTATTTATCGATAAAAATCGAGACCTCAAAGAGCATGAATTATCCCAAATCCGGCTTTAATACCCCTTGATCTTTTAGTCTCTTAGAGAGAGATGGAAGGCAAGTCTAGCAGCGGTTTCAACCACCGAGTCTTACACAGGGGGTTTTTAAACCGAATTTAGTATTAGTTCCAGCTCTCAGATTCATCTGTGGAGTCAATCTACAATCTAAAATCGACTGACTTCTCGATCAACTGTTCCCCTCTTGGCCGTAAGCTTGCCAAGCCAAATCCACCAGCCCGTTAACAATAGCCACAGCTACCACCGCAGAGCCCTTGCGGCCCTCAATCCGAATGTGAGGAATCATCGAATCGTGCAGCCGCGACTTAGCCACGTCCACCCCTACAAACCCAGAAGGCGTCCCAATCACCAAAGCCGGCCGAATTTCCTCAGATTCAATCAAATCTACGATCGCCGACAAAGCAGTTTGAGCCTGACCCACCACAAAAATCCCTTCAGGATAGCGTCTTGCCAAAGTTTCAATCCCCCAAGCCGCCCGCGTCCTTTCCTTTTGGGGGCGTGTCAAAGCCTCCATCGAACAGTAAACCGGATTCGCAAAGGTATTTTGGATTAGGGGCGTAATGCCCACCTGCACCATCGGCACATCTACCACGATCGTAGTCCGAGCAGCCAAAGCTGCCGCCCCAGCCTGCAAAGCCTGATCGGAAAAACTAATTAAAGACTTGTACTCAAAATCAGCAGTCGCATAAATCACGCGGCGGACTATTTCGTACTCCGCCGCTGAAAAACCGTGGTCGCCAATTTCGTTATCGATTAATCCCAGACTCTGGGCATCGCTTACGTGCCATTCCATTTGTTGGATAGCTGTCGCCTGTGAGTTGTCAGGTATCAGCTTACCAGCTTTTAGTCATTCGTTGACTGTTGAGTAAAATCTGCCAACTGCCAACTGACAACTAAGTTTCCGACGACGAAGAAGATTTGCCCAACACCGGAGTCAGGAATGCCACCAAAGCTCCGATCGCAAAACCGGCCACATTCCGAACCACAGGCAACCAGTCAGAAGTCCGAGTCACCACCGGCCCAAGTCCGAAAGCAAAAAACAGAATGCCCCACAGCGGCGAAAAAATCAGCGCCCACTGCCAAGCCACAACCTGTCCCGGCTTCCGAGGCTGAGCAGCAAACCCACAGATGACGCCACCAAGCACCGACGTAATTAACGTCAGAACCCACTGTTCCCTCGGCAAACCGGGAACCACCCGGCATCCGCCCTGACGCAAACAGCCTTCTATCGACTCCAAAGATTCAATAATCGCTCGATCTTCCCCATTGTCCCGCACAAAAAATTGATTACCGTAACGGGTTTGCAGTTCCACCCAAAAAGTGCGCGGCAGCAGCGGATACAGCGAGTCGCCCACATTAAAATTGAGCAAATTGCCTCCTCGGGGGTCAGCAACTAACAACACACTCTTGTTATCTAGCCCCCAATAACTTTTGACAGCCAAACCGGGCGTGCGATCGTACTGAGTCAGCACTCGCAGTTTCCAGCCGGTTTCGGCTTCAAATGCCTTTAAATTTTTTGCCAAATTTTGTTCTTCAATATCCGTAAGGGCTTTAGCTAAGTCAATGATCGGCGTCTGAGTTGACGGCAACAAATCGGGATTATTGAAAGCGTGAGCCGCAGGTGCGATCGTCCACACGGACAAAGCCAGAAAAAATGCGGCAACAGAGGCTAGAAATTTTCGCGGGAAAAGCTGTGACATAGGAACTTATAATCCGGGTCTTAATTGTGAATGCTAGCTGGCGGTCTTAACCAGAGGATAAGAGAAAACTCATATTTCTTTACAATTATTTACTTTACAGGAAGCCGAGAGCAAGGGGAAGATTTCGGGCAAGGAAAGTTTTGAACAGTCAACCGTCAACAGTCAACCGTCAACAGTCAAATGACTAAAATTGAGATTTTGCCCCAACCCCCTCACAGAGACGCCGATCGCGATCGCTCACATTAGGATTAGTTCTCAGATAATCTCCCACCCAGTCACAGCCCCTCACCAGCAAATCGTCAAGATCCAAATTCCACAAAATCACCCGATTATCCCGGCCCGCAGAAGCCAGAACCTTCCCATCCGGGCTAAAACTCACACTCATCACGCTATCCTTGTGACCCGTCAAAGTTTTCAGCAAAGTCCCGCTGCGACTCCACAGCTTCACCTTATGGTCATAACTGCCCGAAGCAACCAACAAACCATCCGGGCTAAAACCCACGCTAGTCACGCTGTCGCTAGAACCCTTCAGCAGCGTCGCCACCAAAGTCCCGTCTACCTTCCACAATTTCACCGAATTGTCGTAACCAGCCGAAGCCAGCATTTTGCCATCAGGGCTAAAAGCAACCCCCAACACAAAACTGTTGTGAGCTCCTTCAAAAGTTCTCAGCAAACGACCGTCCCGATTCCAGAGTTTGAGAGTACCATCATCGCTGGCAGAAGCCAGCATCGAGCCGTCGGGACTGAAAGTCACCCCAGTCACCCAGCCTGTGTGTCCCGTCAAAGTCTTGATCAACCTGCCGTTTCTAGTCCAGAGTTTCACAGTCTTATCCTTGCTCGCCGAAGCCAGAACCTCGCTGTCGGGGCTAAAACTCACGCTCATCACGCTGTCGGCGTGGCCGTCGAGAGTGAACAGCACAGAAGGCGAACACGGGAATAGCGGAGCCGATGGACAAGGGAGAATATTATTCATGCCATCTTCTGTCAAACTCCAGACTTTCACCGTTTTGTCGTAACTCCCAGAAGCAAGTAGCTGACCGTCGGGGCTGAAACTGACGCTGGCGACTCTCTGAGTGTGTCCTTCCAAGGTTTCCAGCAAAACCCCCGTGCGGCTCCAGAGTTTGATAGTGTTGTCCGTAGAAGCAGAAGCCAGCCTTTGGCCGTTGGGGCTGAAAGTAACGCTTTGCACCCGGTTTTGGTGTCCGTCGAGGGTTTTGAGCGGCACGTCATCGAGTCGCCACAGCCTGATAGTTTTGTCAAAACTCGCCGAAGCCAAGGTTTTGCCTTCCGGGCTAAAACTCACCTGAGTAACTCGATCGGCGTGTCCCTCAAAAGTTCTCAGTAAGCGACTCTCTGGTTTAATGTTGCTAGCATCAGTTGGGCGTTTGTCGCCAACACCAGCAAGACTCCAGAGTTTGACAGTCCCGTCTGCACTTCCAGAAGCAAGTGTTTGACCGTCGGGGGAGAAACTGACACCAAATACCCACTTGCTGTGTCCGCGCAAAGTTGTTAGCAGTTCACCTTTTTTTGCTTGTGTTGAATTTTCTGTTGGTGGGTGTTTGAGTGCAGCGATGCTCCAGATTTTCACCGTTTTATCTTCACCTGCACTGGCGATCGTTTCACCATCGGGGGAGAAACTGACGGTGTAAATTTTCGAGGGTTGTCTGTTTTCGCTGTGCCATAAATTAGCGATTAACCTGCCGTCAGAACTCCACAGTTTCACACTACCGTCATCGCTCGCCACAGCAATTATTTTGCCGTCACGACTGAAGCTTAGCCAATTTACGGGAGCAAATTGTTCGATCGTTCTCAGCAGCGTGCCGTCGGTTTTCCAAAGTTTGATAGTTTTATCTGTAGAGCCACTGGCGATCGTTTGACCGTCTGAACTAAAAGCAACGCTGGTAACGCTATTAGTATGCCCTTTGAAAGTTGCCAGCAAACTGCCGTCAGTTTGCCATATTTTGACAGTTTTATCTAAACTTGCCGAGGCTATAGTTTTGTTGTCGGGACTGAACGCGACACAGGAGACACTGTTAGTGTGGTCTTTGAAAGTGGCCAGCAAACTGCCGTCGCGCCGCCAAAGTTTGACTGTTTTATCTACACTGGAAGAAGCTATTGTTTCCCCGTCTGGACTGAAGCTAAGACCCCAAACTACATCGCCGTGTCCTTCCAAGCGGTTGCGTTCTTTGACTCCATAAACGGCCTGCTGGAGGGCAGCCGAAATCAGAATTTCGGTGTCTTTGAGAGTATACATTTGTTGGGAGTGTTCGATCTGTTTCCACTTTTTACCAGCTCTCAAACTTTCCATCATGGCGTCAAATTTGTTGTTTGAGAAATAAAGTGCTTCAGAAGCTGCTGTCAGGGTACTGATTTCTGCTCGCTGAGTTTGAGCGACAGCTAGCTGTTTTTGACCCACAGCCCGCCACCAAAAATTTACGGCGGCGATGGTAGAACTGGTTAGCAGCATGACGCCGATTACTGCTACTCCCAGCAGTTGTTTGAGAAAAGTATTGGCTCGATAGAGCTGTGCTTGACTCATTTTTTTATCTGCTTCTGCTTTATGCAGTCGGGCTTCTAAGCCGAATCTTTGGCGGATTGGTCGCACTAAATAGTCGTGTACCAATTGATAGCGGTCTTCGGGCGCTTCCCGTAGCAGAAATAGCAAACCGTGACCCACTAAAATGTCTAAAATTAAGTCGAGGTTGTCGGTTTTCTTTTGTCGGATTTCTGGGTCTTTTGCGAACTGTCGGTGTAAGGGAATTCTGTTTCTGCCGATCGCCGATAATTCTTTTTCGCCCGCGTCTGCTGGCTGTTGGCCTGTCACTAACGAGAGTTCGTGTTTGGTTTTTATCAGGCGAACGCCTCTTTCATCTGTCAGGGAAAACAAGATTTTCCACGCTGCATCTTCGTTAACCAGACCACAGTCAGAGATGACTCCTTCGAGCGATCTTTTCACTAATTCCGCTTTGGGATTGTCCCCCAATTGCTGGTATTGTGCTAGACTGGTAATACCTTCTTCTTGCAGTTGCGCTCCTACTACCTGCAATTCGATTGGTCGCACTTCTTGCAGTTCGTCTGCTAAATCTTCTACGAAGGCATCGATCAGTGCCGGCTCTAAATAAAATTCCGCCCGTTCTGTTAAGTGTCCGATGACAGCCCGCGCGTCTTTGATAGAAAAACTCCGCAGTTGGTAGCGGATGCTTTTGTCGAGAATATTATTGTTAATAGCGTCAAGATTTGGGAAGCGATCGCAATCTAGTAAGTAGTGCAAATAATCTTCGCGCAAGCACAGAATTATCTTGACATAAGGCAAATTCAAAAACAACCGCAAAAAATTATAAAAAAGTTGTCTTTGTGCCACTGAAGTCGAAACAAAGAAAAACTCTTCAAATTGATCGAAAATCAGGACAGTCAACAAATTATTTGTGGCATTTTCGCGCAACTTATCTATAATAAAAGAAGAGACTTCCGAGCTGCGAGCAGGAATAACCGAGCAACTTCTTTTGTTGATTTCCTGTAGTCCTTTCGAGATTAATTTACTTTCCTCTTCGGCTTGTTTGTCGTACAGTGCGCTGTTCAAAGCATTTTCTAACTCCACCAGCCAGTCGGTGTAAACTTTGACTACTACGGGCAATGTATCCCGCGCGCCCGGAGTAATATTTTTCAAAGCTGGTACTAAGCCGGCATTGACTAGAGAACTTTTCCCAACACCGCTGGGCCCGTGAATAATAGTTAATTTATGGTCGTCCCTGCTAATTCTTTCTAGCAAGCTATTGATATCTTTTTGGCGCGAGTAAGCTGTCATGGACGCTGCGATGGCAGCTTGATTTTGAGCTGAGGGACCTGAAGGATTGACCGCTTGGCGCTGCTGCTGCAATTGGCTGGCTCCGATAAAAGCTCTAAATCCGTATTGATATTCGATCGACCGCTGGGTTTTTTTAATCCGAAACGCTTTAAGGTACTCTCCCTGCTCGAAATAAACCGCTTGCAATTCCGTCAAAATATCGATGTAAAGTCGGGGGTCGTACTTCGGCTCGCTTTGAGATTGAGCCAACTCCAAAGAATGAACCGCCGCTTCCCACTGGCCTAGCTGCCGCAAACTTCGGGCTAAAAGTAAAAGATACGAACTCCTGTCGGATTTAGGATGTTGGATTTTAGATTTGGGTTCGTTACTTAACTCGTTAGAACCCACAATTTCTGGATAATTTCCCTCAAACCCCAATCTCAAATCTTCAATCAGCAATCTCAAATCATTAGGCGTTTGATCCAAAATCGCCAAAGCCAACTCCGCTAGCTGGCGGGCTTGACTCCACCTCGACTCTTGCAGGGCAACTTCAGCCAAAAAGCCGTAATCTTGAGCTAGTTGGCTGGGAGTACCGTAAGTGAAGTGCAACTGCAAAGAATTTTCAGCTAATGCTTGCAACTCTCCCCAAGCTTTCAGGCGCTGCAGCACTTCTCCGAGGTGTGCTGTCACCTCAGCGACCAATTCCGGGCGTGAAGCAAGGGAGAAAGCGTTTCTAGATTGTTCCAGGCTAATCCAAGCTTGTTCCCAGTGGTGGCGGTTGGCTACCGGGTTTCTGGCTGCTTGCAACCGGTGACACAGGGCTATGTGAAACAGCACTATGCCTTCTCTCTCTAAAAATAAAATTTTGGGGACAGGATTCGACAAGGAGGAGAAGGTTTCTGGGTTTTCGGAATGTTCCAAGTTTGCCAGTTCCCAGTTGCCCGTTTTCTGCTGCCAAAATACTAAACTTTCTTGGTAGTGAATTAAGGCAGTTTCGGTTTGGTCGCTAACATAGTAATCTCGACCGAGAACGAATTGCAGGCTGGCTTTGAGGGCTGGTTCTAATTCTTCACCGCGATTTTGTAAATCTCTTAAAGCTAATTCTAGTTCTCGGCGTGGCAAAGAGCCGATCGCCAAATCGAAGGTATTGCCCGGACTCAATGGCGAATACGAGTGGACTTCTGATGGTCGTCGGTTTTGGGGCCCTGAGTTAAAAGTTAGAAAGCGTTCTCCTGGGCTCATTTCGCGCTCCAGGCCGCGTTTTTCGCACTGGGTTTCGCAGGTCTCACAATTAGCGATGGTGCTGACGTTGCTGCTGGTGAGTTCTTGATTGAGTTCGCCTATTTTAAATATAGTATCGGCCCGCCTAGCGAGGAAATTAATTAATTCGTCAACGCCCATTTCAAATTTAATTGTGGCGGCGGCCCAACTTTTGAAATCCGGGGCCAGACGAATCATTTTGGTCACGATGTCATCTGTTACCCACAAAATCACTGGGCAGGAAAAATTTTTGCGAAATTCGTCTCGCACTTGATTGGTAGAAGCCATCACTTCGTCGATCGCTACTACTGTTTCTAAACCGAATACCATCAAAGCCGAGGCGGCACCGACAGGCGAGTACCCCTCCTGGAAAGTGCTTGCCTGCAGAGTAGTGTAAAGGGTTTTGACTGAAGGTGGCAGGACGATATCTTGAATTGGAACTGGGGACACTTCTCGCAGCCGCTGCGCTATTTGTTGCCGCAACTGCTCGTAGTTGCAGCGCACCAAAATTAGCGAGAATTGGTGTTGAGACATTGTGATTGACCTGACCAGAGTTTTGAGCGATCGCTCGTTGTAGTTGGCAGTTTCTTGTACCTTAATTAGATCGGTCATGCGTGCACCTCTTTTTCATTAATCAATTACCTAACGCTCGCCAATCGTGACTGAAAGCGTCTCTACTTAGACATCCCCGTCTCTGTCTGACGCTTTATCTCTGTATAAATACGTAGTTTTCCGTACTTGTCCTATCAATACTTACATAGTTATTAGATCCAATGTAAAGATATCATACCTCTGAATCTTAGAGAATGCTAGACTTCCCAATAAAATTTTAATGTTATCTTAGATTTTTTGATTCAGCTATATATAAAGGACTACCGATCATAAATAGCCAAATGCTAAGTTCACGATCGTACCAACGGCTAGCTATTAGGAAAAAACTCCGATATATCTGTAGCAGGCATTTAGCACAACAGTCAAAAAAATGTCTTCCGGGATGGAATTAGTTTAAATTAAGAGCAACAGATAAAAACAGACATAGGGGGTCTGACATTGCAGATATGAGAGTTGAGAGTGGGTAAAGTCCTTAGTGGCGGCAAAGTTTTACACGATAATAACATTTACCACCTATAGCAAGCATTCAACAGAAATCAGCCAGTGGCAAAAACCGCTGACTGATTTATGTATTGGATGGTAATATTTCGGAGTTGTGAGGGATGATTTTTCAGTTAAATACTTTCTAAGTCCCTCGTGGTTAAGGGTTCTCAGAGTCACGAAGCTATCTCAAAAATCCCAACTATTTTGCTTCACAGCGCTGCAGCCACTCCTTATATTTTCTGGTTTCTGCTAGGGCTGGATTAATCCCAAACCAACGACCTTCTTGATCGCGGTATTCAAAGACAAACATACTTCGCAACAAGATTTGAGATTCTTCTTCGCCGGTTACACTTTGTCGCTTGACGACTTGAAACAGCAATTCCCATTCCAGGTCATTGATGGCTCCCAAAAGGTCATCGCGATATTCTTGAATGACGCTTTCAAGGCATTCGCGAGAAAAGGGAGGGTCTTCGTGCTGCAAACAGCTATATAAAAGCATCAGTAGATTGCGAACGTGACCGCCACTAATCCGACAAAGCCGATCTAAAGTTTCGGGAGAGTCAAACACCTGGGAAATCAAATCAATGCGTTGATCGGGAGCAACTTTCGGGAAAGCTCTAGCTAATACTAGCTGCCGCAGGAGCGCCATTCCTTCAATGTGGTCTTCGCCCGATCGCATTTGCACCGGTACCATCGGCATCACCTTGGGCTTGACTCCAAATCGACTGGCGAGGCGGCCGAAGTCGTTGGAAAAAATCAAAGTCAGGGGAATCGTGTAGACAACATGGCAATTAAGTTTTTTCAACTGTTCGCCGCGGTCTAAAAACAGATATTCTGGCTGGGTGCGTCCGCTGGGTTTGAGGGAGGCGTCGAGGCGATCGAGGTTGTCAACGATGACTGCGAGCCCTTTTTTGCCTTGGTGCTTGAGTTCAGCGTTAGCTTTGTTGAGGAGTTCTTCGTTGATCGACTGCAAAATGCTGTTGGTGCGGGGTTCGAGATATTGCCTGAGTTGCGATCGCAGTTTGGGAGAGTCTTTAGTTTTAGCAGTAACTCTAGCAATGCCTACAGATAACTCGGCTTCCGCTGACAAATCTATGGGAGTCTGCAAAAATTCTGCCACTTCTGCAAACAGATTGGTAAAATAGCTCGGTCTGAGTTTGATTTTAGCGGATTCCATAGTTTCGCTGACTTGGCGCGCAATGCTCAGCAAAATATCGCTGATGTCTACATCACCCATGTCTAAGTCTTGGGAAGACTCGAAGTAGACGACGCAAAAACCCTCTTGCTCTAACTCAGCTTTTAGTCGAAACAATTCCGTAGATTTGCCACACCCGATATGTCCTGTAAATAGCTGACAGGTTGGCTCGTTGGGGGAGATGCGGGTAATGGTTCGCTGTAAAGATTCAATGATTTTGCCCCCACGCACGGAACCAAAATCAATGTAGTATTGATAATCTCCTGGGTCTCCCGCAACAAGGGTCTTGCTCGGGTTGCAGGCTTTATAGAATCTGTCTAATTCGAGTGCGATCACAATGGAAGCCGAATAAAAGTTAAAAAAGTTAATCGAAAGTCTAAACTTTCTTTAGTTGAGTTTAGTTTGATTTGTAACCTTTTGCACTGTGGGGTAATGCCCTAAATACCCAAAGAACCTTGATCTGGTAAGGGGTTTTCCCGGCGCTGGAATTGGGAATTTTTAATTAATAATTTTTTATTACTTAGGGGGATCAGTGATATTACTGATATTGGCAGGAGCCTGGGTAAATTTGCGGAGATCTGGTTAAATGGTAGGGGAAAACAGGGTTCAAGAGAGAGATTAAACAGTTTTGAATTTGTGCTAATCCTTAATTACTATATTGTCAAGACGTAGATGGCTAGTTTTGGAGCGGTTTCTCAAACAGAGTTAGGGCGCAGGCGCCAAAAGTTGCGGCAGCAGAGGCGCGCTCGATTGGCGGCTGTTGTGTGGCAAATGCTGGCAGCAAGCGCAATGGCTGGAGGTTTGCTGTGGTGGATTGCTCAGCCGGCTTGGTTAATTGCCCGATCGGAACAAGTGAAGGTGGAGGGCAATCAGTGGCTGTCGGATAAGGCGGTGCGGTCTTTGGTGCCGCTGTCTTACCCGCAGTCGCTGTGGGGGATTCAACCGCAGGCCCTGGCCGAAAAGCTGGAGTCCACGGGGCCGATCGCCAAAGCGAAGGTGACTCGTAACTTGTTTCCGCCGAGTTTGACTGTCGAAGTGGCAGAACGCCTGCCAGTGGCGGTGGCGCAGCCGACTGCGGTGTTGAAATCGAACAGTGAGAAGGAAAAAGTGGGGTGGCTGGACGCTCGCGGAGGTTGGATGCCGTCGGATAGTTATACTGCTGTACGATCGCAGAATAGTTCGATCGGGCCCGGCAGCATTCCGGGAACGCAGCCTCAGCGTTCTTTGCCCACTTTAAAAGTCATCGGGCCTTTGGAACAGTATCGCGCCTATTGGCCGAAGTTTTACCAAGGACTCAGCGGCTTGACGGTGAAAGTGTTTGAGATTAATTGGCAAAACCCGAACAACTTGATCTTGAAAACAGAGATCGGTACCGTACACTTAGGGCCGTACAGTTCCAAGACTGCGGAGCAACTTAAGGTTTTAGACCGAATGCGACAATTGCCAAAACAGATAGATTCAAGCAAAATAGCCTACATTGACTTGAAAAATCCTGCTTCGCCGATCGTCCATTTGCCAGAACTCCCCCCCAGTTTGGAGAGTTCCACCCCCGCACCCACTCGCGCCCAGAATTGATTCTCTGCCAACAGAAGGTAGAAGGTATCGATCGATAGGCAGGGCTTGCAATCAGCACAGTTTTTGGACAGCGCCCCGCATCAGGGGCTAGCATCCATTTTTTTTCCTTCTGCCTTGCTTACAACTGCCTTAATCCGGTCAAGTATCTGGATGGCGTCAAGCGAGGTCTGGGCTAGCGAGGTCGGCCAAATCCGAGATTGCTAACATTAAGCATCGACCAGTGTTAGTTTTTCGCGCAACTTAGCCTATAGTTGATTGTGAATTGGCGTTTAGTTAACAAGCTGTAATCTACTATCCCCGACTCTAATGAAGCTTAATAATAGACAGGGGTCTGACCAAGACAGTCCCCCTTCGGAAGAAGTAAAAAATTTTCCGGTGGCTGCAGATTCCGCCAATCCCTTTAGACGCAAGTCTGGTTATGTAAATGTAGATAGTATTGATATCGATCCTATGGTCAATCCCAAAGACATAATGCCCAGCAGCGCTGCCAAAATCAAAGTAATTGGCGTCGGCGGCGGTGGGGGCAACGCCGTTAACCGGATGATTGCCAGCGAGGTTTCTGGTGTCGAGTTTTGGTGTGTGAATACAGATTCCCAAGCTCTGGTTCTCTCAAATGCTCCGAAACGCTTGCAAGTAGGACAGAAGTTGACGCGCGGTTTGGGCGCGGGGGGCAATCCGGCGATCGGTCAAAAGGCTGCGGAGGAATCTCGCGACGAGGTTGCTAATGCTTTGAATCACGCGGATTTGGTATTTATCACCGCCGGCATGGGCGGCGGTACGGGCACGGGCGCGGCTCCGATCGTGGCTGAGGTCGCTAAGGAAATGGGCGCCTTGACTGTGGGCATAGTGACGCGGCCTTTTACGTTTGAGGGACGGCGGCGCACCAGCCAAGCTGAAGAAGGGATTGCGGCTTTGCAAACCCGGGTGGATACGCTGATCGTAATTCCTAACGACAAGTTGCTGTCTGTGATTTCGGAACAAATGCCGGTACAAGAGGCTTTTCGAGTTGCTGACGATATCCTGCGCCAAGGGGTTCAGGGTATTTCTGACATTATTACTATTCCCGGTTTGGTGAATGTTGACTTTGCTGACGTGCGGGCAGTAATGGCTGATGCGGGTTCGGCTTTGATGGGCATCGGCGTGGGTTCTGGCAAGTCGCGGGCTAGGGAGGCTGCGATGCAGGCTATTTCTTCGCCTCTGCTGGAAGCTTCGTCTATTGAGGGCGCTAGAGGTGTGGTGTTTAACATCACTGGCGGTACAGACATGACGCTGCACGAGGTGAATGCCGCGGCTGAGACGATTTACGAGGTTGTCGATCCCAATGCCAATATTATTTTTGGAGCAGTGATTGACGAGCGGCTTCAGGGCGAAATTAAGATTACTGTGATCGCTACTGGTTTTTCGGGGGAAGTTTCCCCGCCTCCGACTCCGGGGCGGACGCAAAATGTTAATGCTCCTTGGCGGGCTGCAACTGTGCCGACGACTCCTGCTCAACAGACGCCCGATCCGAAAGCGAAACCGCCGCAGGATTTGGGATTGGATATTCCTGAGTTTTTGCGTAACCGTCGCCCGCCTAGATAAATTTGGATTTGGGATTTTGGATGGCGGATTAAATCTAAAATCTAAAATCTAAAATCTCAAATTTCTAGGGTTTGGCCTGGTTCGGGTTCGAGGAGTTGGGTGGAAAGTCCCGATTTTGCTAGCAAATCGCGAAATTCGGGGATGCTGCCAACCGATCGCACTAACATTTGTAAAATGCCTGTGGCTCGGATGTCTCCCGCCGCTGTAGGCAGGAAAAACCGAGGTTTGAGTGTTTGGGCGAGGCTGAGGGCTTCCGAAGGGCCGATGATGACTTGTCCGAGGAATGGGAAGATTTGACCGAGGACTGGGGCGATGGCTACGTCTACTGTGTCTATTTTCTGTTTGACTTTTTCTAATGGTGGCAGGTGCGGTTCGTAGTAAAGTGTCTCGCCGCTGCTTAGATCTTTGAGCAAATAGCCGTTTTCTTCTTGTCCCGGCCCGATTTCGGCTCCGGGTACGGCAGTAATTTGTAACTTTTCTTTAAAATTTAACTCTTGCCAATTTGCTAAGGATGTGATATTAGTGTAGCCTAAACTGCTGAGGACTTTGGCGGCGGTGGGTGAGGCGATCGCGGGAATTGTGCGATCGAGCTGTTCGAGTGTTTGTTTGTGGCAGTGGTCGTCTAATCCTTGGGAAATCAGGATGAGGTCGATCGGCGGTAAGGTGCTGGGAGTGAAGGCGACGGGCGTGTTGTGGTAGGCGGTGAACAGCCAGGGTTGACCGTAAAATACCAGGGGATCGACCAGCCAGGGATCGACGAGGATGGTTTGGCCGGAGATGTGGAAGATCCAAGAGTTGAGGTCGATTCGGGTGATTTTCACAGTTGTTTGCAATAATTCTTTACATTTGGTTTAATCATAGCTAATTTTGTTTGGCAATTTTAACCGCAGATGAGGGCGGATGAGCGCTGATGAACGCGGATAAGATGGGATGTGTCTGGGGAAAGTTGGCGTTTATCTGCGGTTGAAAGAAGATGATTAAATCGAGGATTCCTGTGGCTTTGACTGTGGCTGGATCTGATAGTGGCGGGGGGGCCGGGATTCAGGCGGATTTGCGGACTTTTGCGTTTCACTGCGTGCACGGTACGAGTGCTTTAACTTGTGTGACGGCTCAAAATACTTTGGGGGTGACGCGGGTGGATGCTTTGTCTGCGGAGGCTGTGGCGGCTCAAATTGAGGCGGTAGTTGGGGATATTGGGGTGGATGCTGTGAAGACTGGGATGCTGCTGAATCGGGAAATTATGGCGGCGGTGGCTTCACAGGTGGAAGCTTTGGGTATAGGGAATTTGGTTGTCGATCCGGTGATGGTTTCACGATCGGGCGATCGATTGATTGATGACGGGGCGATCGCATTTTTGCGGGATGTTTTGATTCCAATGGCTGTTGTCGTGACTCCGAATCGGTTTGAGGCTCAGATTTTGAGCGGTTTGCAGATTAATTCTGTTGATGATATGCGATCGGCGGCGCAGCAGATTTACCGTTTGGGTGCGAAAGCTGTTTTGGTGAAAGGCGGCGGGATGGCGGGAGATTTGCGGGGAATTGATGTTTGGTTTGATGGTACGCGGTTGGATGTGTTGAAGACTGAGACTGTTGATACTGGGAATACTCACGGGACTGGTTGTACTTTGAGTGCTGCGATCGCGGCTAATTTGGCTTTGGGGAAAGATTTGTTTACAGCGGTGACATTGGCTAAGGATTATGTGACTACTGCTCTCAAATATGCTTTGGATATTGGGGAAGGTCAAGGGCCAGTAGGTCATTTTTTCCCCCTTTTACTGAAGTAAATTGTGAACTCATCCCTTCTCTTCCCTTCTTTCTTCGCGTCCTTTGCGTCTTCGCGGTTCGTTTAATTTCTTAATTTCTCAGGCGATAGAGCGATCGCCACCAAGTCTTCGATTTTCTTAATATTCGGATCGCCGGCCAAATAACCAATCCCTCGGTGCAAGTGCAGGCGAAATTGTTTGGCTAGAGTTTCTTTTTCTGTGCCTAAATTATCTTGGTGACAGCGCTGCTTGAGGGCAATTATCAAGATATCTGCCATGTCGCCGCCGAAGACATCCCAGCTTAATTCGACGTTGCTGTCGCTGGGAATTGGTACTGGCGATGGGATGCTGGGTTCGGCGAGCGATCGGCAAAATCCCCACCGACACAGGATGTTCCACTGGTCAATTTTAGTCGATCGTTTCAGTTTTGATAGTTGGTCTTTTCCTGTTTGGGAGAGGCGGATGCGATCGACTGGTGGTTCCATGAGTTTGAGAGTGTTTGGTATATTGTAAAAAGATATTGTAAACTGTGTTAATATTGCGGAAGCAAAGCCTCTAAATAACTGGAATAATTAACATTTTTTTACACGGCGCGACTTGATTAAATCGGTTTTTTTTTGTATTTTGATTGTAGTAGGATTTATCCTTAATAATGGGATGGTGGCACAAATAAAATTTTCGCCACCATCCCATTATGCTATATATACTACCGCAACTCCCCAGCAAAGTCAAGGGGGTTGCGGCTATTTTTTAGCCTGAATTTTTATTCCCAGAAGTAACCTTTTTCGACGGTGGTTTGGTGTTTGGCGGAGTCGTATTTGAGGAGGTAACTGTGGGCGATTGCCTCTAATTCTTGGAGTTTTTCGTATTCTACTTTTCTAATTTCCGTGTCGGTAGAAAGCAGGATTACTTGGTGGCTGGCCGAGGGGAAATAGCGTTCGACTAGGTTGTTTCTGTGGGAGGAGTCGAGGCGGCCCAAGGGAGTGTCGATCGCCACTGGCAATTGTCTCCCGGATACTCTGGCTAATCCCCACAAAAAGGCGATCGCCAGCAATTGTTTTTCCCCGGCTGAAAGTCGGTGTTTGGGTACCGGTTTGCCTTCTGGATCGTAAATGGAGAGGCTAAATGTTTGAGTGTCGATTGCAACTCTGTGCACGAGGTCGGTTTTGTGCAACAGGTAGCGGAAACAGTCGGTAATTTCTATTTCGAGTTTGTTGAGTTTTTTGAGGGTGAGTTTTTCTTTAAAGAGTTTCAGGGTGGCTTGGGCTTTGGCGATGGAGGCGATGACGTGTTGGCTGTTTCTGATGGTGATGAATTCGCTGCTGTAGCTTTCTAGTTCTTTTTGGTTTTTGGCTAATTCTTTCTCTAATTCATCGACGCGGCGGTTGGCTGATTCGCAGGCGGCGGATGCGATAGCGACTGCTTTTTGGGCTTTCCTGACTTCTTCTTCTAGTTTTTCGTAGGCTTCGGGGGAAGCTGCGGCTGCGAGTTGTCTGTCTGTGAAGTCGATTTCGGATTCGATGTTTTTGATTTCTTCTATTTGATCGCGGGCTAGAATTTGCTGGGCTTTGATTTGGTAGCTAAGGAGGTTTTCTAGTTGCTGGATGCTGTTGTTGTCGGCGTTCATCCAGGGCGGGGAGTCGGTTCCCGCTTGCTGTTCTAGTTCTTGGTTTTCTTGGCGGATGAAGTCTTGAATTTTATCTAGCTGTTGGGGATTTAACGAGATTTCCGCGATATAGTTGAGAAGGCGATCACTTCTTTGTTTGATAACATTTTGGGCAATCTTTGCTTGCTGCTGGCTGGCTTCTGTTTCTGCTTGAATTTTTGCTTCACTTAGCAAAGGCGAAATTAAGGCGAGTGGTAGCGTATTTGATGCCAATTCCATCATGGCTTGACGGGTTTTGTCTGCCTTATTTCTGTAGTCGTTTAGCTTGCTGTCTAGCTGACTGCGATCGGCGGCAATTTTTCCGCCTTCATAAATAAACTTTTCTGATGCTTGTTGCTGATTTTTTTGAGCTTTATCTAATTCGTTTTTAAAGCTGGCTTGTTCTTGCTTAGCTGAGTCTATTTCATCAGTAATTTTCTTAAAAGTTTGTTCGATTTTCTCTAAAGCAGCCAAGTCTTTTTTGCCAGCAATTTCTTTCCGCTTGCGGCCGGCTAATATTTCTAAATCGACGGCGAGGCGTTCTGCTAATTCTAAACCTAAAAGAGATTTAATCGCCCCGACGACAAACTCCGGCGGTGTTTCGAGTTCGGCGAGTTCTTTTACTTGTTCGCCGTCAAACAAAAATAGGTTGGATATTCCGACGGGCAAAAGGGTTTCGATGTATTCGTCCCAGGTGTTAGTAATTGCTTTGTCCGACCACCAATCGCTGACAATCTCGCTGTATATGAGAATGCTTAAGTTGTCTTTGATATCTACTTTTTTCCAGTATCTAACTATTTTGAATTGAGCTAATTTGTCATCTTGGACTTGTTCAAATGTTAGTTCGACGCGGGTATCTTCTAATGGGGGAGTGTGGCGGTTAACGCATTGATTGAGAAAGTCGCTGTAGCTTAAATTGCCTCTGGTGGAACATTGGGCGCGGCCGCCGTAGAGGGCGAGGCGAATGGCGTCCATGAGGGTGGTTTTGCCGCCACCATTCATGCCGCCAAATAGGATAACTGGGCAGGGATTTCCGTCTTTTTCGGGGCGGAGATTGATGGTTTGGGTGCCTGCATAGGGGCCGAAGTTTTTGAGGACGAGTTCGAGGAATTGCATTGTAGATGTTGTTGAGATGGGATGAAAGTTGGTGGGTGCGATCGGCGTATCCGACAGTCCGGTGTCGATGTGTGAGTCCGACAGTCCGACAGGGATTGAAATCCCTGTCTCATAGCTGAAGTCCTCTGAAGAGGACTGAAGTTTGTGACTGTTGAATCTGGGTTTTTAGTCGGTTTTAACCGACTTTCGCTATGAGACGGGGATTTCAATCCCCGGCGGATCTTCGGGTTAGCCCGATCGACTCGATTGGTCGATCGGGGTCGATGTGTGAGTCCGACAGTCCGACAGGGATTGAAATCCCTGTCTCATAGCTGAAGTCCTCTGAAGAGGACTGAA
>NZ_JAUBUE010000049.1:25160-47299 GCF_036705305.1 Microcoleus sp. B3-D7
GTCGGTGGGCGTTTGATTTGGCTGTTGAGTCGGTTTTAACCGACTTTCGCTATGAGACGGGGATTTCAATCCCCGGCGGGTCTGGATGTAAATGCAATAGCTGGAGATCCCGCGAGTCCGAGAGTCGGCCAATATTTTTCAATTAATTCTCTGGCGAATTCGGGTGCCACCGGGTGGGTGGATTGTCTTGATCCGTGATTTGTTCTAAATGCGAATTTGTGGTTTTTTGCAAGTGATGTTCCTTTTGATTTATCACATAAGCGACTGCTGAGTCTAGTTGTTTTTGTCCTAAAGAAAATACTCCGTATCCTTCTTGCCACGAAAATTTATTGGGATTTTGCAAAATTTGATTGAGATAACGGCTGCTGCTACCTTTAATATTTTTAACGAATTCAGCGATCGATTGTGTCGGAGGAATGGAAACTATTAAGTGGATGTGATTTTCTGTGCCGCCGATGGCGTGGAGGATGCAATTGAGGGTGTCTGCTTTGCCGATGATATAAGAGTAAAGTTCGGTTTCTTTTGCGGGAGATATGAGAGGCTGTCGCTCTTTTGTTGCCCAAACTAAATGATAGTACAGCCGCCACATTGCCATAAAGATTTTCCCTGATTTTTTAGGTGGATTTATGATTCTGTCAACAAATCTGAGAGTGCGATCGGGGTCGATCGTCGAGTCGCACGATCCGACAGTCCGACAGGGATTGAAATCCCTGTCTCATAGCTGAAGTCCTCTTAAAGAGGACTGAAGTCGGCGATCGTTTGATTTGAGCCTTGAATCGGTTTTAACCGACTTTTGCTATGAGACGGGGATTTCAATCCCCGGCGGATCGTCGGGTTAGCCCGATGCCCCAAAGCCCGATCGCCCGATCGACATTATTGACCTAATCTTTGCTATTTTCCCCTCCTGAATTGGGCGGTGAAAATTTAATATCCGCCCAAGATAGCTGTCTGCTTTGATTGCTATTGCTTTCGAGTTCTTCTTTAAGTTTGGCAATATCAACGGTATCGTTTTTGGCGGAACTGTTGGTTTGGGCGATCGCATCTTTGAATTGCTGAATGTTTTCCGTCGGATTTGCTTTAACAGCTTCCACGGCTGTTTTTAAGTTGCGTTGATAGTGGGCGTTGCCTATCGCTTCTTTTTCCGATCGCGAACTGGTTTCAAAGCATTTGTCCAAATCACCGTAAATGCCTGTACGGCGGGATTTTGTGTAGTATTGGCGTTCTGTATCAAGGAGTTTTGCCATCAATTCGAGGTGCATTTTGTCCTCGCTGCAAATGTCTTCGATCACAGTCCATTCATCGCTACCGAGGAGTTTTCTTTCGGCGGCGGGACGGGAATCTTCAAAAGGTTCGCCCGTGACTTCTTCGTAAATCCGGGGCAAACTGTCGTCGAATTCGTGTCTTTCTTCTAGCCAAATACGCCGGATTTCGCTCAGCTCTTCCGGGGAAATTAAGGTGATATCTCGCATTTCTTCTGGTGCTTTAGAACGAATTTCGGTTTGAACAGAAAGAAGTCGCCTCAGTAAATAATCACGCGCTTCTTTACTATAGGGACCTGGAATAGGCTCAATAGATTTTTCACCCTCTAAATTGCGTTCATAGAGTTGAACATTGCCATTACGTCGCCTAAAGTCACGTCGATCGCGACTATCTTCAACATCCAATTCCACACGGAAATCTAGTAGAGGTTGCAACCACTCTTTTTCTTCATCATTTTGAATCATCGCTGTTAGCGATTTATCCTGACTAACCATTGTACATACCCAGCACCCAAAACGAGAACTACCACAGCTAGGCGTAGAAGTATCTACAACTAGGGGACATTCATTATCAGCACTCGCACCCCGGTACATAGCGAACAAATCTTTGTTGCTGTATCCCCAAGGATTGTCCCACTGCATCAGATAAAGCCAAACTTCATCATCACGCCAGTCTTCAATAGGGCTATAAACCAAAGAGTTCGGTAAGTTCATATTGGGGCTTAGGCGCTCCCGCACCCGTCGGGCTTCCATTTTTTTCATCCTATGAGCGCGCTTTGTGCTTTCAGCTTTACGAGTCCCTAATACAAGTATTGTTTCCCCGCTAGTTCGGATAATATTACGAATAAAACGGTTAGATGGAGAAATTTTTAGGCGATCTGTACACCAGCGAAACTTACCTCTGGGTGCTGGGTATCCTTTGCCAATCAAACCTACCCAAAAAGTATCTGTCCACTCTGGCTGTAACACATGAGTATTTATGGGCATTTCTTGTTCTGTAGCTGCAATATTCATTTGCTTAATAGACTTACGAACCCATGCAGATACGATCGGGTTTTCTACTAGAGTGTCTGTTGTAATGACATCAATTTTTTTTATACGTTTTTCCTGGGGAATCTTAGCAATCGCATTCCAAATTAGCTGTAATACTGCTGTTGAATCTTTTCCCCCGCTATATCCAATCACCCAAGGAATTTCGTCAAGACAATATAACTCTTGGATTTCCTCAGTTAGCAATTCTATATCTTCTATTAATTCGGTAACGGTGCGACTTTGGAATAATGACATCTGTTGATTTGGTATCATATCTGAAAGCTCCTATTGTCAGTATTAATATTTTACGATATAATCTCGGACTTTATCAAAGCTGATTGTTTTTTTTGTTGTTTGCCCATACCGCAAAATAGTATTCCTGATTAGTTTACATTTATATGGTTGGTGATGTAAAATTGTATCTATACGCAAATTTAATTAACTTATATGTCTGACAATAACTCTCCTCAGTCCGATAGAACTCCACGAATTGATGAGTTACTTGCTCCATACTTTGCCAAGTACCACCGTGAGAAGTGCTATCCAGGGCTAATTTTCCAGCAGGGAAAGCGGAAAATGGTGCAAATAAATATCCCGGCTAATGACTTACCTACCCTCCTCCAAGCAAAACCCTCAACTGGGAATGATCCTGATTCTGGTAAAAATCGTCCAGAGGTAAAGGGTCATGCTGAGGAAATAAAACAATATATTCTTAAACGCGCCAGAAGGGATCTACCCTGGATTTTGGGGACATTGACCGCAAATGTCGCTCCTGACAAGATTGGCATTATCGAATTAGGTAGAGGGATTTGTCTAGTAATTATACCTCGTGGCGTTAAGTTAGATATTACTGATGGACAGCATCGGAAGAGTGCTATTCACGAGTTAATTGAAAGTGATGCTTACGGCCAGTTAATAGGTGATAATGATTTCCCGATTACGTTGGTTTTAGAGCAAGACTTTAACCAGTGTCAGGCTGATTTTCGAGATATGGCGCAGACAAGACAACTTGATAAATCCTTACTTTTGTCATTCGGTGAGTTTGAAGGTCGAGTTGGTATTACCAAAACCTTACTTGAAAAAGTAAAAATGTTTTATAAAAAGACAGATAGAATTAAATCGACTCCCGACAGCAAAAAGAAGTTGATATATACAACTAATTTCATAGCAAGAGCAGTAAGTTGTGCGTTTACTGATGATCCAAGTGATGAACTTAAAGATTATGAGGTTGGGGAATCATCAGAGATTTTGGCTAGATGTCTTAATAATTTTTTCTCCCAATGTAGTCAGACTAGACATATTTGTGAAAGAACCGTTGAAGAATTGACAATTGAAGATATTAATAAATTTACAGACTCCTGTATCTTGGGTAGAAGCGTGGGACTAGAAATTTTAGGTCGGTTGCTATACTGTACTTATGACAGAGATAGCAGCCAAGATTTTGAAACAGAAAGAGTGTTGCAACTAGCTCAATTGGATTGGTCTAGAAAAAGCCCTCTTTGGGAGGGAAATGTAGTTTTGTATAACTCCACCCAGACCAATAATAAATCCTACAAAATGTCATCAAATGCTAGTAGTGTAAAAGTAGCAGTCAGCAAAGTAAAAGCCCATCTAGAATGGATTTAACCAATATTATCAGCCCTCATCTGCGTGCATCTGCGGTTTCCAAACCCAACCTCATCTTCAAATAATCAGTCATCCAACTAACACTCGCCCTTGACTTAGAAATCCCCCCTTTCAACAAAATCCCTCCCTCCCAATCAGGATTAGAAATCGACCAATCAACCTGCTGCAAAAGGCTCAAACGTTCCTCCCAACTCTCAGGAAAAACCGATCGCAAAGCCGCCCCAACTTCCCCCAAACTCTCAAGCACAACACTGTGACAGTGCACGCAATCCCGGCGCATTTCTCCCGCCGCCACTTGCTTGTGCAGAACTAATTGCCAATCAGGAATAAAATTGCTAACTGCATTCCAATAACTAACCGCCAGTTGTATTTTTTGAGCGAGTTCTTCCTCTTTCTGTTCTTTTTTGGCGCGAGAACCAGAGGGTTTTGCCTGTTCGCTGCCGTGAATATTAGACAGCAAAGCCACGATCGCACGATCGATCGCACTCAGCGTAAACAATTTGTGCGATCGTCCGTTCAAACTCCCCTTCTCCATCTCAGTCAAACAGCGGAAAACCTCAACCTGCTTAACAACCGCCTTCACCACAAAAGCGCGATCGTCCCGGTGGTTGTAAAGTACACTTAGCGACGCCTCCAAAGGAACTTGAAAATTATTCAAATCAGCAAACATCTGCTGCGATTTTTCCAACCCAATATCGAGAAACAAAATCAGCGCCACCGTCTCATATCCCAACTGCGGATTTTCCCTCAAAGCCATCTCAAAAGCCGCGCGCCGATGCTGTCCGTCATTAATAGTAAACTTAGCATCCATCGGCACCCGCAAGCGACCAATTTTCCGTTCTTCTGCCTCATTTCCCACTGCTTCAAAAGTAATATCCGCATCAATCGAAGCAGCAATTGCCCCACAAGTATAATTTGTAGGATTCTTGACAAAATACTCAGCAATTTCAGGAATCCTAGCTTTGTTAAGCGCGCGTTTCGCCCGCATAGACGGCGGCAAATCTTCAGATTCAAAGGTAAACAATTTCGGCAAAAAACGCACCGGACACATCGACACGTAATATTCGCGGCCCGCTTGAATTCCCCGGATCACCGGCAAAATGTATTCAAAAGAAGGAGTAGACATATTTTAGAATGGGGCATGGGGCATGGGGCATTGGGAATGGGGCATTGGGCATTGGGCATTGGGCATGGGGAATGGGGCATTGGGCATGGGGCATGGGGAATGGGGCATTGGGCATGGGGCATTGGGCATTGGGCATTAATAGCTATTGACTTTTTGCAAATTTTATGGTACTCAGGTGGGCTATTAGGGCATAACTTAAGTATTTCACAATGTTTTTTTAAAAACAAGTGTTGACAGAAACTTTAATATATGATATTTTTTAAAAAAATAGCATATTTATATAAAAACCGCCGATGACAACCAACCCAGCGGATGACCTCGCTAGCAAAATTTTAGAAAAAGAAAATAGCGACAGACAGGAAATCGCACTTTTATTAGATAATTATTTAGGAAAGGACGATCGCATTTTCGTACAAAAAACCCAGATGGGAAACAGCGAAGCATACATCGGTTCAGTCACCCTAGAATGGTTAGACTCTCGCGTCCGTTTCGCCTCGCAAATGCCGCTTTTCCGCCAAAAATTCGACCTCCAAACCAACAACATCGTCCGCGACGACGAAACCATTGACGAAATTATCCAGCGTCCCTTAGATTGGTCGCGCCAAGCCGCCCTCACTCAATATTTAGCAGCCCGAAAATCGCACAAATTCCCCGCAGTTTTAGTAGTCGTCAGTCCCCCGTGGGTAGACAATCCTCTAGCCGAGGAATGGGATAAAAATGGCGTCGCAACCAAATCCGCGACTGAATTTACATCCTTTGATAAAAACGAGAACTTAGGGCTTTTGAATGTTTCTAAAGAACTCTCGATTTTTGCCTTAGACGGCCAGCATCGGCTGATGGGAGTTCAAGGTTTAATGAGTTTAATTAAAACCGGAATCCTGCAAAGATACAACAAAAATAAAAAACCTGTCGGCGCTGCAATTACTCTGGAAGATTTAGCAGAAGAGTATCAAATCGACCCCGAAACAGTGTATAAATTAGCTCACGAAAAAATCGGGATTGAGTTTATCCCGGCGGCGGTAGCGGGCGAAACGCGACAGCAAGCACAACGGCGCGTGCGATCGATCTTTGTGCACGTTAACCTAATGGCCGTAACGCTGAGTCAGGGACAGCTAGCATTATTGAACGAGGACAACGGATTTGCGATCGCCGCCCGAAAAATTGCCGTCACCCATCCCTTATTAAAAGAACAAGATGACAGAAACCCCCGCGTCAATTGGGACAGCGCCACAGTCGCAGCAAAATCAACAGTCTTAACCACATTGCAAGCGCTGCAAGATATGTCGGAACGGTATTTAGAATACAAATTCCCTCACTGGAAGCCGGAACGAAAAGGTTTAATTCCCATGCGTCCCGAAGATGAAGAACTAAAAGAGGGAATTGAAGAGTTTAAAAAATTGTTCGATCATTTAGCAACTTTGCCCAGCTATCAAAGAATTGAAAGCGGCGAAGAAACGGCGGAATTGCGCCGATTTAGTTTTGAGAAACCAGGGGGCGAGGGAAATATTTTGTTCCGTCCAGTCGGCCAAATTGCTTTAGCTAATGCTTTGGGAATTCTAGTATTTAGGAAAAAACTTTCCCTGAAATCTATTTTCGACAAACTCCGCAGATTCGATGTCGATGAAGGATTTAGCCACATGGACAATCCTGAGTCTGCCTGGTACGGGATTTTGTACGATCCGAACAAAAAGCGAGTGCTAGTTTCTGGAAAAGATTTAGCGACGAAGTTAATTGTATATTTGGTGGGGGGAATTCAGGACGATATGGATCGAGCTCATTTGCGGCAAGCGGTGGCGGAAGCGAGGACTTTTGAGGATAAAGCTATTAGTTTTAACGGCCGGTTTGTGCAGCCGCAAGAGGTAGGATTGCCACCAGTGCTGAGCTAAGTTTTTCTTGGGCAAAGTCCACAGCGACGAACACTGATAAAGTAGGAAGCAAATTGGTTTTGTATAATTGAACCTGCACCTTACCTAGAACCAGATTATGACCATCGCTGAACAGATTTACGCAATCGTCAAAACCCTTCCCAAAGACCAAGCCAGCGAAATTCTCACTTTCGCTGAATTCGTTTGTGCCAAGCACCTGAGCGCAAACCAACCAACAGACACTGTAGACTCTCCGATTCCTTGGACTGAACTTGTTTTTTCCCTTGCTGGAACTTGGGAAAAAGATTTTCCGTCCCTGGAAGATATTCGTGCTGAATCCGGACAAGACATCCTGCGGGAGAGTCTGTAAATGTACGTTTTGGATACCAACACTTTGATCTACTATTTCAAAGGTCAAGGACAAGTTGCTCAAAACCTTGCTAATGTTTCTCCCCAGGAAATAGTCGTTTCTACGATCGTCCTTTTTGAGTTGCAAGTCGGCATTGCTAAATCCAATTCGCCGATAAAACGCACCCAACAACTTCAGCAATTTTTGAGCAGAGTTAACGTTATTCCTTTCGATCGCGATGCTGCTCTTGCGGCTGCTACAATTCGCGCCCAGTTGGAGCAACAAGGTACTCCCATCGGCCCGATCGATGTTTTGATTGCAGGGACAGCCGTAGCCCTCCAAGCGACTCTCGTCACCCACAATGTCAACGAATTTTCTAGAGTTTCGGAACTCGCAATCGCCGACTGGTATTGACTAAAAAACTTCTCACAATCAGGCTCCCTTTAACAAAATAAGTTCTGCTCCTACAGGCAAATGATCGGACTCCGTGGCCTTCAAAACCGAACTAGATTTAGCACCCCAATGCTTGGAATACCAAATATAATCAATCCGGAAAACGGGATAATTTAATCTCCAATTCGACCTTTTTACCAAGAATTTAAGTTCCCAACCGCGAGGCCAGGTAAAACCAAACCCAAATCCAGATTTTCGGAAAGAATCTTGCATGACTTTCTGCACCCTGTCATAGTCTTGAGTTTCGTCTGTCATATTAAAATCGCCTGCGACAATTACTGGCAGAGTTTCTCGCTCAACTCGCTGCACTAAGTTTTGAATTTCAGGCGAACGTTTGTCATATTTGTAAACTGGAATTTTGAAAAAACGCCATTTTTTAGATAGTTTCAACCACGGCCCGGTAGCTTGCATATTATAAATCACTACTTCTTGTTCGTTAAATTTAATAATGACCCGCTGCTGCGTTTCTGGATGGCCGGCTAAGTGCAGTATTTCGCTCGATACAATCGGATATTTACTGAGAATTCCTACAGGGGGAGTGCCAATTTGATAGGGGTAGTCTGCTTTTAACCAGGTGAAAGCTCTTTCGGTATGTTTCCTAACGATTTCTTGTAAAAAGATAATATCGGGTTTTTGCTGGTCAATCAGCTTAAATAAAGTAGGTGACTGAGTTTTATGCCAACTGAGGTTATGGGATAAAATTTTGATGCTGGGCTGCGAATCTGTGATGTTGATGGGTGCGGGAGAAAAGTATTTGACGTGCAGCCAACTTATTAGAAGAATGCAGGCGATCGCAGAAATAATAGTGAACCATCTTTTTTTGATAATTAACCATCCGATGATGGGAAGCAGGAAAGTAGGGAAGAAAATTAAGGGGCTAAAAGTGCTAATTAAGGCAAGAATTCCTATTCTATCCCAAAAGATTAGTTTGAGAATGAAATAGCAGATAATAAATGCTGAGTAACTGTAAGCAAGAAATTTTGCAGCTTGCTTTAAGAATCTCTTGATTATATCTTTGGGGATGTGCTTCATTGGGAACCTATTAAAATAAAAACTTGCTTAAATCGAATTCTTCATTTGACCGATGTTGGTTGTCTCTTTCTGAAATCAAAACCAACAAAAGGCGATCGGTATAATCCGCCGCGCCCCGCAACTCTTCGCGCAAAATTTCCAGTCCACCATTAGCATATTCTTCAAAAATTTGCAAGCGTTCTGCTTCCAATTTTTCGTCGAGATGGGAGAGAATTTGAGGATTTTTGGTTTCGGCGATCGCAATTAACTTAATCGCCATATCGTAACCCCTGGATACAAAGATATCAACATCGATCGCCCCAGGTTCTCGTTTAGAAATTTCCCCCAAAGGCGATCGTTTTTTCCGCTGATTTCCCAACGCTGCGGCGAAAGCGATGACATCGGCGTAAGTCTGAAATGGCGCGGAGTTGTTATCCGATAAAGTTAAGGATTTGACTAAATCGGCTTTATCTTTAGCAATTCTAATTTTGTTAGCAGCCATTGGGATTAATATGTAATTTTTAACTGAGTAATTTGATTGATAGAGTAACCGCAGATTAGAGGCAGATAAACACCGATTAACGCAGATAATTTTCAGAATGTCCGCAACAACATAATTTTTTGTGCAAAACCTCCTCTTGCTTCCCGCCGCTTCGTTTGTTCCGCCAAAAGTCGATCGCCCGAAATGCCAAAACTGGTCATCACCGCATCTATCACCTCATACAAATCCGCCAATTCCGCCACCAAATCTTCTTCATCAGCCGCCGCCGCTTCCCCCGCTTCTTCAATCAATTTCTGCAGCAAAGCTTGACGGTATTCTGCCTCCGACAAAATTACAACCTCGCATTCATTCCCACTTTGGCGAATAATTTCAGGAATGCGATCGCGCACCAACTTATGATACTCTTTTTCCACGTCAAACTCCCTTCAACCTTGACTAAAAGTTTGAATCAACCAGCGATTAATTTCCCCGTCATCTTCTGTTTGACTCCGGTTCAAAGCTTCCTCAACTAACGCTATTTCTAAGCCCGGTAAAACCAGTGAATTTTGAATTGTCCCACTCCCTCCCGCAGTAATAGCAAATGCAAATACAGCATTCGTATTTGCATTTGCTGCCCAATATTCTTGAACCTCAGAATGTTCGTAAATTAAACGCTTTACTCCCAAATCATCGGCACTAGAAGATGCTCCTATTTCCACCACTAAAGCTGGAGGTGCAAACACATCCAAATTAATTGGCGTATTGGCGCGAGGAGGTAATTCAAAATCTGCACCTATATAATAAGACAAATCAGGTTGAAATTCCCGAATACCTGTTTTGCGAAAACTGGCATTAATTAACTCCACTATTCGGATATTTCTAAAAGCAGTATAAAAATTAACAACTCTCGAAACTACTGAATTATGACGACTGTGCAATGGCCCTACTGGTGACATTTCTACCCTCATGTGTTCTTGATAGTAATAAAACTTGCCCTTTTCCCATGCTGAATCCTCAGCAAAATTTAGAAACTCTTCCCACGTCGCCTTCACCCAAATATCTGGTTCCAAAACCTGCGTAATTGCCGAATTAGAAGCCATAATCCACCTCTACAATTTCTGTATATTCAAACTCATTTGGACTGCGCTTAACTAAAGGATAGCGCGTCCCGCCCAGTTCGATCGCATCTTCTTCACAATCAGCTTTCGGAGAATTGTACACCAGCACGTATTCCCTGCCGGTGCAACTTTCCATCTCTTGAGCAACTTCTCCGCGCCACTGAGTTTTAGTTACCAAAACTACCAATTGATTCGCCAACTTCGGCAGCTTATTTGCAATTTGCTTGCGATAAATTTCGTCCAAACTCCCAAAGGGAGAATCCATCACAATTGGAAACGTACTGCTATCCGGGCCCATCAAAGTATTTTTTTGACTCCACTCACGCACGCCCTCAATAATTCCCCCGATAAACGACAAACTGAGAATTTGATTTTCTCCTGTAGAAGCGGCAACCAAAGATTCTTGTCCCGACGTATTTTCTACTAGCGTCAGTTCGTATTTATCGCTCAACTTTGGGATATAAGGAGTAAAAGAAATTTGACTGAAAATATCTTGCACCCGCTTTTCCAACTGAGAACAAAACTGTTTTTCTAAGCGCGATCGCACTTCAGTTAGGCGATCGATCGCATCCTGAGTCGCAGCAATCCGGCGCTGGGCTAATACTTGCCTTTGCTCATTCAGTTGCTGCTTGTCGATTTGCTTGTCCAGATTCGCGATCGACGCCTTCAAACTCTCAATCTGCTGCTGGTTAGAGCCTGTTTCCCGGTGCAAATCGCCAATTTTAGCCTCAATTTCATCCAAGCGCTTTTGCAAGCGGCTGACATCGCCGTCAGGAAAATTTCGCAGCTTGTTGTGAATATCGTCTAGCTGATTTTCCACCCGAGAAAGTTCGGTTCTGTCACGGCTGATATTGCCTTGCTGTCGGTCAATTTCCTCCCAAAAATCAGTTACTTGTCTATCAATTTCATTTACTCGATCGCTAATCCGAATAGTTGTTTCTTCCACATCCCCAACACCCGCCTTATCCATCCAACCGCTAACCTGTTGGCGAGATTCAGAACCCTCCACTAATTCCGCACCGCAAATACACCGCTGCTGCGCTAATAACTCTTCTAAAAACGGCCGCTGAATCCCCGAAAGCAACTCGCCTTTTTCCCGCAAACCTCCTACTATTACTTCAAATTCCGCCGCCGCCTCTGACAGAAAAACCGCGTAACCGCGCACAGAAATTGCTCGTTTTAGAGCATCTGTAGCCTGGACAATTTGTTGCTTAAATAAATTTTTCTGCATTTCCAATTCGTCTCGCAACTTTTGTAAATCCGCAGCACCGCTAAGTTCCAACAAGTTACCATTAACGGCTTTTTTTAACTCCCCTTGGTTGGCCAATTCCCGCTCGATTTCTACTTGTCTGCTCGAAAGTTGCTCAGCTTCTTGCTCAATTTTTTGCTTATCTTTTAAAAGTTTCTTGGTTTCAGCATTACCAATTATATTTAAATCTGTCTCTAGAGATTTTTTTGCTTCTAGTAAATGCCGGATCGATCGATTCAAGACTTCCACCCCCAGCAACTCCTTAGTAGCTTCCGCAATTTCTGCCTTCTTGTCATAGCGGACAATTTGCTCGATTCGCTCCCCATCAAAAAAGAAATATTTATGTAAACTTTCCGGCAAAATCCGCCCGATAATATCATCGGGATGCTGATCCGGCTTCAGCCAGAGACCGTTATCTTTTGCTACACTCAGAAACAATTCAGCCTTGCCATGTTCTACAGTATTTTCACTTTTATAAGCACGACATATGCGTTTTGCTTGGTAGCGCGTGCTGTCGTGTTCAAACACAATTTCCGCCCAACAACCTACGGCTTTTCCCATTTCCGCCTCAGCCAGAGCGCGCTTGTTTACTAATTGTTCTTCCGCCGCAAAAGCAGCGCTAAATTGTCCGTAAAGTACCCATGTAAAGGCATTCATCAATGCCGTTTTTCCAGCGCCGTTATTACCGTGAATTACTGTAATATTTTCCCTACCCCAAGCTAGTTTAATTTCGGGGCTTTTGCCGTAAAATTGACGAAAGTTGCATAGAGTAATTGAGATTAACTTCATACAATTGCTTCCTTAATGATTTTTAAAATGTCATCGTTAATGTGGCGGGGAGCTCTCATGTACAACTTATCTTTTTCAATTTCCAATACCCGCTCAATAATTTGTCGCACTTCCGGTGGCGCGCTAGTAATAGGTTGCTGTACGTCGCTGAATTCCTGATGAGTTTGATAAGAAGAACGTTTTTCTGCTAAAATGCTTGTCGGTAAGGCTGCGATCGCACTATCTTCATATCTAAATGCCATAATCAGATTTTCATTCAGATTTTCAGTCATATTTTTTTTGCAAATATTAAAATATACAGGGCCTAGGCTCATGGGC
Organism: Microcoleus sp. B3-D7; assembly: GCF_036705305.1. Classification (NCBI taxonomy): domain Bacteria; kingdom Bacillati; phylum Cyanobacteriota; class Cyanophyceae; order Oscillatoriales; family Microcoleaceae; genus Microcoleus; species Microcoleus sp. B3-D7. Next base: position 37,837 of record NZ_JAUBUE010000049.1, read on the forward strand.
GAGAAACCCGGTTTCTACGAGTTTTGTCAACAGTCACGAGAAATCTACAAAGAAACCTGGTTTCTGAACTCTGTGTGCGATCGCGAACTAAACTAGCAACTCAAACTACGATCAAATAATTCTCTCTTCTAAAACATAAACCGAACCTTAATAAATGTCAAATGTCTAATAGCCCGTAACGCTTCTGAAGTTGCAGCAATTTAACTCTAGCTTCCCCAGCATTGTCGGCTAAATCGGCAAATTCCAAGAACCGCTTCAACTCTTTTCGCAGCAAATTGCGCTCGACTTCTAAGGTTTCCCGACCCAAATCTGGAGGCAAAACTATCATGTCAAATAAAGTTGCCCTTTCCTTCCCCGGATGCGGCCGCAAAATGCGTCCCCGGCGCTGAATAAACTGGCGCGGATTGCTGCTGCTTGCTAAAATTACAGCATTGCGAATTGCAGGAATATCCACGCCTTCATCCAAACACCTAATCGCTACCAAACCTTGCAATTCTCCACTCTCAAATTGCTGGCGCAATCGTTCTCTTTCTGCTAAAGGAGTTGCCGCAGTATAAGTGTTAACTCGGTAGCCTAATTCTGAACCCAATAACTTCGCGGTTTCTGTTAGTTGCCGGTTGTTATTTCGGCGCGCCCCTCCTTCGATCGCACCGTCGCCGCAGTAAAATAAAGTGTGGGCTGTATCGAGACGGTGAATCATTAATTCTCGCAAAGCTGTTAATTTATTAGCCGCCGCTCCAATTAACCGAGCTCGCTGCATTAATAAAGTCGTTAAAGCATCGTTTTCTTCTACTTTTTCATCGCCCCAAAGCGCCCAGCCAATTTTTTGAGTTAAGCGGGAATACTTGCGGGTTTCGGCTTCTGTCAATTCTACTAAAATTGGATAGTATAAATAATGTACTAATGCTTTTTGGCGGATGGCGTCGGCTAAAGTGAGTTCCGGCTGCAAAACAGGGCCGAAATAATCTAAAATAGCTTCGGTTCCTTGTTCGTCGAAATGCCTTTCTGGGGTGGCGGAAAGGGCGAGTCGCAGTCCAATATTGCGCGGCAAACTTTCTCCTAAACGGGGCGCGCCTAAGTTGTGAACTTCGTCTCCAATAATCAGGGTTTTTTCTGGGAAATAGCGCAGTTGCGATCGCAAACTATCTCCCATTAAGGTAGCATTGGTAGTGATGATTGTGAGAAATGCTCGATCGCCCGATCGCACTTCATACAAACCCGCAGCCAGCTTATTCTGCCAACTGCGGGCGCTATCAAAAGCCAAAATAGGTTTTAAACCAAATTTCTCGGATTCCCGCGCCCACTGATTCACCAGGTGGCAGTAAGGGCAAATTACGAGCAGGACTTGCAGGTTAATTTTATTGTATAATTCAGTGGCGATCGCCAGTGCAGTAATCGTCTTGCCGCTACCCGTCGCCATCTTCAGCGTACCGCGTCCCTGATTGGCAAACCAATTAGCAACCGCCACTCGCTGATACTGTCGCAATTGCAGCGATGGCGGCATTTTCGGAAACCCAAATTGCGAATTATTAGCCGTTGAGCGATTCACCTTTAAATGTCGTTAGATGCCAACTTACCCTGACTCAACTGTAACTCATTTCTAATTAAAACTTAACAGCTCAAACAAATTTGCCGCCGACAGTTGCAAATCCGACAGCACATCCAGTACAGGTAAAATATCTTCATTCTCTTTAATCTCAGGTTCCTGGTGCGGTTTAAAAACAATTACCAATTCTTCTTCCGGGTCAATCAGCCAACCTAATTTAGTATGATTCTTGAGGCAAAACAGAATCTTCTTAATCACGCGAGTTGAACTTTGATCCGGCGATAAAATCTCAATTGTCCAATCGGGCGCAATTTCAAACCTATTTTCAATTTCTTCCTGAGAATTCAGAGGAATGCGCGACCACTCAAATACTGCTAAATCTGGAACAACAGCACACCCCCCAAAAGTGCAGCGCAATTGGGGAAAAGCAAAAGCTAACTTTTGCGGTTTGCCAAGTTGATTAATAGCCGATGAAAATTTGATTTGTAACGTGCTGTGTTTTCCTTGGGGCATAGCTTTTTGATAAATTTGACCGTCAACATACTCGCTAGCCGGCTCCGTTTCTGGAAGCAGCAGAAACTCTTCCAGAGAAATCTTTGACGGAGACTGAATTGACGTTACCATAAGCCATTAACCCCTCAACAACTCAACTGGGCCATCAAAAATCTGCATCGCCGTCTGTTTCCCAATCAGCACAACTCTCCGATTCCACACCAGTAGGGTGCATCGCACAAACCAACAAATTTCCCCCGTAAACTTGACCGTGATAGTTGCGACAACCGCGACAAGCCGGCTGCTGCGTCGGCGAAGGGTCTACATAAGTCACCATCGACAAATCTATCTCATCAAATTGCGGGTCGAAGTCGCGGCAAATTTCAATTATCGGTTCGATAAATTCATTCAATAAACCGTCAAATTCATTGAAATAACCGTCAATGTCGTTAATCAGATTATTTTGTACTTGTTCAGTAAACTCTTCCGACATTTTTGCCAAAACGTCCAGCATTTCGACAAACTCTTCGCCCATTTCGCTGAAAAAATGCTCTACTTCAGAAACAGCATTTTCCATTGCTCCAAAAAAATCTTTAGACCAATCTTCCATGAATTTGACAGTTGGCTATTACAAAATATTTTACAGACAAGTGCAGCCAGCCTCAAGTGAAGTGCTTGCACCTACTTTCAATTCTATTACCTATTGCCTGATATCCGTCCACATCTGGCAGGGGAGATATTCAAAAAGGGAACTCAAGAGTATTATCCTGAGTTCCCTTCATGCTTTGCTGAGCGAGCTTTTTCATGCTTAATCCCGCTTCAGCCGCCGCAATTCCTCTTGTAAATTCTGCACCTGTTCGCGGAGCTTGTCTACGCCGCCTGTCTCTTTAGCATCTTTTGCCGAGACATCTTCTTCCTCAGAAATAATTTCAATCCGCCGAGGTTCAGCGGGTTTTTCGTTCCCAGCCGATGCTACGGGGGGCTGCTGCTGAGCCTGTTGCACCATGTCATCAACAAAGCGGCGAGCTTCTTCCGTGGACATCTCGCCCCGCTTCACCAATTCGTCTGCCAGCTTTTGGGCTTCAGTGCGTAATTCAGTTAACTTGCTGCCAGCTTTTTCACCAGCGTAAGAAGCTAGCCCGACACCAAGGTAAACTGCTTTTTGTAAAATATCTCCGAAACCAGGCATAGGAGCTACACCTCATAAAACTGGGTGAACCGGAGACCACGCCTATTACAAGCATCCCGTGTTGCTGCTACCTTCCGGTCCTGACAAGATTTGGGCGTTGGAATCGCGTGGGTCCAGTTCATATATGAGTATAACACAGTTATTTATTCTTCAACCACACACCAGTGATAAATTTCATAAATAACGCAACCGTTCTTCACCAGCGGGTCTTCAGCGACGATCGCCTTCGCCTCATCCATCGAACCCGCCTCAAACAGCAACATACCGCCGCCCCGCCGCCCCCAGTAGCCAGTTTTCGCTCGGTGTCCTTTAGAAATCAACTCTCGGACATAAGCTCTGTGAGCTGGCACGTATTGGTCAAAGACAGGCTTTTCGACAATTCCTTGCTCAATTTTGACAAACCAAGGCATTTTTATTTGGGATTTTAGATTTTATATTTTAGATTGGGAATGGGTGATCACCAATGGGATCTAGGGCAAATGCTCTCTATTCCATTTTGTACCATCCTTTCTTAACTGCGATGTTATCCGATGAACCAGTCAAAACAGCGATTTTTTATTGCCCTAGTGCCACCTCCCGATATTGAACAGCACATTACTGAGATTCAACAGTATTTTGCGGAACACTACAACAGCCGCAGTGCTTTGAAGTCGCCACCGCACATCACGCTGCAACCTCCTTTTCACTCGTTAGCGGAGGATGTTCCCAAATTAGAGGAAAGTTTAAAGCAGTTTTCGGCAAATCGGCTGCCCATTCCCGTTACTCTATCCGGTTTTGCTGCTTTCGCGCCCCGCGTCATTTACGTTGATGTTGTCAAATCGCCCGAATTGCTGGAGATTCACAAAGATTTGATGAGTTATTTGGAGGCAACTTTGGGAATAGTCGATCGAGTTTCTCAAAGTCGCCCATTTGTACCGCACATGACAGTAGCCTTTCGCGATTTAACTAAGGAGAATTTTCAAACGGCTTGGTTGGAATTCTCCGGGCGATCGCTCCACTTTGAGTTTACCGCTTCGGCATTAACTTTGCTGCTTCACGACGGCAGCCGGTGGAACATCAGCAACCAATTCCCCCTTTCCGCCTAAACTCTCTCTCTTCTTTCTCTTCCTTCGCGGACTTCGCGTCTTCGCGGTTCGTTTTCCCAAAAAAATCTTATTAGCAGATCCTGAGAAATAACATTTCCTCACTACAAACCTGTTTAAAATTAAAGACAAAATAGCCTACCGATCGCTCTTATTCGGAGTTGCCAGTGCCACAGTTCCATAAACCGAAATTCCCGACTCTTCCAATATTTGAATTGCCGACTTAACCGTAGTACCGCTAGTGTAAATATCATCAACTAACAGCACTCGATCGCGCGGGCGCCGGCGACGAAAATCTTTCCCCAAACCTAAAGCATTTTTCATTTCCGCTTGGCGCTGCTGTGGCGTCAGAGCGAATAAAGCCTGAGTATTTTTCACCCGCTCCAAACCGTGCCGCTGCAAAGGCAAACCAGTCAGCTCGCAAAAACTTTCAGCCAACAGTTCCGCTTGGTTAAAACCGCGCTCCTTGACCTTTTCTTTGTGCATGGGAATCGGTACAACTGTTAGATTGTCTATAGCTAATTCCGGAAAACTCAGCCAAGCTTGTGCCAGCCAGCCGCCTAGAGGTTTGGCTAATTGCGGATTGCCGTCATATTTCAAAGCTGCGATCGCGCGTTTGAGAGCCCCGCCATACTCACCCCACACAAAAACACGCTGCTCAGAATTCCAAAATCGACCGGAATCGCTTAACTGACATCGCTGAAGTTGCTTGTGACAGTACAAACACAACTCTCCGGCGGCCGGTCGCTGACAAAGAGGACAGTTAGACTTAAGAAATAGATTGAGAAAAGATTTGACCAATCCCGTCCATTGTCGCTTGTTCATCCTAAAATTGTCGTAAGTGATTAATGGGAAAAACTTTCAACTTCAATCAGTTTCCACCGACAGGCTCGCAGCGTGAAAAACCTCTACTGGTTAGACAAAATTCAACCTTCAGACCGAGATGCAGTGGGAGAAAAAGCATTTTACTTGAGCTGTTTGCTCCAGAAAAATCATCCCGTTGTACCGGGTTTTGTCGTGCCAGCTACAACATTCTGGCAGTTTTTAGAGTCGATCGAGTGCCTAGAACCGCTGTTTGCTGACTGGCCACACTCTTCCCTGCACTTGAATGTCGATGAACCCAGACAACTGCAATCGATCGCCCGCAGCATCCGCCACCAAATCCTCGCCGGCAAACTGCCAGATTCACTGCTCTCCACCCTAGAGTCTGCTGTTAGTCAACTCAACTCAAAGTCAAACTTAAACTCCACAGCCTTAATTTTTCGCCCTTCCCTGACTTCCTGGAACCCGAAAACAGTCGGCATTCTGGAATCTCAGGCAGTACGGGCAGAACCCGAAGCCATTGGGGACGGACTCAAACGAGCTTGGGCAGAAATGTTCAGAGCCCGAAGTCTATTTTACTGGCAGCGGTGCGGCCTGCGGGTACAGCAAATCAATCCCGCAGTTTTGGTGCAGCCACTTCAAGAAGCGATCGCCGCAGGCGAGGTGAAAGCAAAGGCGGGTGCACAGTGGGAAATCCAAGCCACCAGCGGTTTGGGATTGTCCCTCGCTAGGGGAGAAACCATCCCCGATTACTATCAAGTGCAGCCAGAAACAAGCGCGGTTAAATTCCAGCGGATCGGTTACAAAACATTAGCCTACAATCTCAAAGTCGGCGATGGTGAACCGAAAAAAAAACTGCTGCTGGGCAAGTTTGCTGCTTTCCCAATTTCCGATTCTCCATTTATAATTCCTGATTTTGCTGATTGTTGCGTGCAAGTTTTAGCGCTGGGAGAGGAAGCACAAACAGAATACGTTTTAGAGGAATCGCAACTGCAAGAAATCATTGAATTGAGTAAAAAAGCGATCGCAGAATTTGACTCAGATTTAATTTTAGAGTGGACGCTAAACCAGACAGAAAACAGCGGGGAACAGCAGTTTTATTTCACTCAAGTTCGTCTTGTGAAAGCGGAAAAAGCGGCGCCGGTAGAGGAAAATCCGAGATCCCTCCTGCAGCCAAACTCGATCGCCCCAGCCCGAACTCCTGCCATACTCAGAGGTGTGGCAGCAGCATCAGGAAAAGCCGAAGCAATTGCCCAAGTTATGACTAATTCCCACCCAGAAAACGCGGAATTTTTAGCCGGAGGCATTTTAGTAGCCCGGACAATCGAGCCGAATTGGCTGCCTTGGCTGAAGGTTGCTGCTGGGGTGGTGGCGGAACAAGGAGGTATGACAGGCCACGGCGCCATTTTAGCGAGAGAATTGGGGATTCCCGCCGTTGTGGGAGTGGCCGGGGCCACTCGGGCGATCGCCTCGGGCGATTCGGTTTTGGTAGACGGCGATAGCGGAGAAGTTTTTGCCCTCGCGCAACAGGATGCGATCGAGACAGGAGACAGCGGCCAACTTCGGGACACAGCAAAAAAGACAAATATATACAGTACAGCAGCCAAAATGTCAATAGCCAAGCACAAATCTTCTATCTCCGATCGATCGTCCAATTCCGCGCCTAAATCTCGACAATCTGAGTCTACTCAATATGTTTGGGGCCCACCAACGGCGACTCAACTGCTAGTTAATGTCAGCCAAACAAGTTCGATTGACCGCCTCAAAAATCTGCCAATAGACGGCATCGGATTGCTGCGATCGGAATTAATGGCATTAGAAGCTTTGGACTGTCAAAACCCCAAAGTTTGGCTGCAAGACGGCCGCCAATCGGAATTTGTCGATCGCATGGCGGATTGCCTCAGTTTATTTGCTGCTGCCGTTGCGCCGCGGCCAATATTTTATCGATCGCTCGATTTACGGGAGTCAGGTGCCGACGGCAGTTTCAGTTATACCTTTGAACCGGAATTATTTGATTGGGAACTCTGCGTACTTCAAAAAGTCGGCGAGTCAGGCCATACGAATGTTAATTTAATTTTGCCTTTCGTGCGCTCGGTTGAGGAGTTTATATACTGCCGCCAGCGCTTAGAAAAAGTTTGGAAAAACCGCTCAACCGAGTTTCAAATGTGGATTATGGCGGAAGTTCCTTCGGTGTTATTTTTATTGCCCGATTACGTAAAAGCCGGAGTTCAAGGAATTTCTATAGGTACCAACGATTTAACCCAATTGCTATTAGGAGTTCACCGCAACTCCGACCAGGTAGCAGGTGCTTTCAACGGGCGCGATCGAGCAGTGATGAGGGCGATCGAACAATTAATCAAACAGGCCCGGGCCGCTGGCATTCCTTGCTCAATCTGCGGCGACGCTCCCGCATTGTATCCCGAGACAGTTGAATCCTTTGTGCGGTGGGGAATTTCGTCTATTTCGGTCAATGTCGATGCTGCAGAACAAACTTCCAGGGCGATCGTCCGCGCCGAACAGCGCCTACTCCTAGAACTCGCTCGATCGATAATTAACAATTAATCACTCCCGAACTCACTTGACCCCAGAAATCCGGTTTCTACTCTAAATCATAGCTTTGGCAAGCAGCCACCCGCTCAGAAATCGGATTTCTAGACAACCCGTGCGTCCAGGAATATTAACAACTAGAGAAACCCGGTTTCTGAGTAGATATAGCAACCGCCCTGACGGTTAGGAAATTCTTAATTTCTCAAACCCTTGCTTTTATTCCTTTTATTGCTTCTTCCTTCTTCCTTCTTCCCTCTTCCTTTTTCCCTATTCCTGACATCCGTTACATCCGTTACATCCGTTAAATAATCCGTTGCCGAACTTCCTTCTTCCTTCCACTAACATCCGATTTTAAAGCTAGGATAGAAATATCACCAACTCTTGACCCGGAGGTAGAAACCGTGAAATCAAAAATTATTGCAACCGCAGCAATACTTGCCGCCCTGGCTTTTCTGCATCCTCACCCAGCATTATCTCAACCTGCAGCTGACGGTGGCAAAAAACCCGGATTCTGGCAACCTCAAGCGCAGGTTGACAATACTCGCAACATTACCCTCAGACTGTTAAATGAAACAGGATTAAACCTAGAATACGGTCAATCAGGTGCCAACTTGTCATCCTTGCCCGTCGGAACCAGCAAAAACATCATTGTTCGTATCAGCAATCGCACCGGCGACATTGCCAATATTCCCATTAATGCCACAGGAGGAAGCACAACTTTGAAATACGATTATAACGTTGATTCGCAGACAAACATTGTGACGGTTCGCATCACCAGATCAGACCCCCGCACTAGGCAAGACCGGTCAGTTTATATTGATGAAAAAGGGCGAGTTTACTCTTTCTAAGACTAACGCTCATCAACCCGGTTTCTCCTGATAAATTTTGCTTTTAGCAGCGAGGTATCGCGGAAGAAATCGGGTTTCTATACTAGCGTGCATAAATTCAGTCTTTCTCAAACAGTTATGAATCAAGTGCAGCCCACAAAAAATCGATATTTTTGTGCAGCGGATTTGACAGGGCATCCCCAAAATCAACTGCTGCTTGCAATTCGGCGCTAGTGGCGCACTGGTGCATCAGGTGGGTTTCGAGAGGATGTCAACCGCTGCATCGCAGACTAATATCCGTCGTTTCTCTTGATACCTGCGCCTCGATTTCCCTCTTCTTTCGGTTTAGCTTTGTTCACTCGCAAGGGGCGCCCCATCCACTCTGCACCGTCTAATTCGGCAATTGCAGCGTCTTCTTGGGCATCCTCCATCATCTCAACAAATGCAAAACCGCGCATCCGACCGGTTTCCCTGTCGGTAGGCAAGACAACTCGCTTGACTGTGCCGTATTCTGCAAATACTGCTTTCAGGTCTTCTTCGGTGGCGCGGTAAGACAGATTTCCAATGTAGATAGTCATGTCGATCGAACTGAACTTGTTGTGCTATACATAATAACCTGTTAATTTAACTGTCAAGTGCTATCTGGCATACAACTGGGCGATCGACTCTGACTAAAAGGGTTTGCCGCACTGACCAACCCTTGGTACTGGCTGCAATAGTTAGCTTAATCAAAACTCATATCCTCACTCGCCCTGCGAATGAGTGAGGATATGAGTTTTGGGGCGGCGAGGACTCCTACCCCTGAACAATATTTGATTTTAATCAGATCACTGATGGGTGGGCGACGAATCACCAAGCATCTTCCGAAACAAAGTGACTAACGGGTGCATCTCACTTTTGCAAATACATCAAGCGGAAAGTTGACCATTGAGATAAGCACAGCGCAGAGAAAGGATAG
>NZ_JAUBUE010000050.1:0-46788 GCF_036705305.1 Microcoleus sp. B3-D7
CTGGGTGCGGTGAAAGTCGCACGCCCAGATCTAACTGAGAGGGGCGGGGAATAATATCCCCCCTCGACTCAACCAGTTAGGGCGATCGAGCTTCGCCAATTTCCTCAAGTCGGTAGCTGGCTCGGCGCAACAAATGGCTGAAATGCCTGCGGTTTTCGGTTGGTCAGTAACGAGCAATTCTTCTGCTAGATTGGTTCTACGTTTTGGGCGATCGAACGGCTGCAACGGCTCGCACAATTGCACCGCAGCCACGGCTCGCACGTCTGGAACTGTCGTCACGGCTCGGATCGCACTTCCATTCGTAGGGTGAAGGCTAATGGCATTTTCACACCTCTGGCCCAGTTCCGTATATAAAATTGACAGAAAGGAGAGGGTGCAGATGATAGAGGAAGAATTTAGAATACACGACCAAATCCAGTTAGTTTTGGCAGGAACCATTGGCAAGAATATTTATTTTCCCCTCCAATTCGTTCCAGAGATGAAAGTTGAACAAACAGAAAGTTACGTTCTCATTAATTCGGGCTACAAGACAGATACTTTTAATCTCGTTATCAGTAAAAAATTCGATAGCGAAGACGGAAAGCGTACTATTGCCAAGGTGTGCGAAGAGTTTAATTCAGCTCGTTTACCAGCAGCTTGGTGGACTTGTGAAGAATTTCGGGATGCTTATGTCTTTTCCACCTTAGAAGAGTATGGATTTATCGAAGATGAAGTGGATATGGGTATGGTTGCAAATCTTGATGATTTACCACAAGACGTTCAGTATCCTCTTAATCTCAAGTTCCGAATGGCAACCTCTTTCAAAGAAATCAATGAGTTTGGAAAGATTATCGCTTCACTTTTCGAGCCACCAGATGACTTCGTTATGCCATTTTATCGGCGGGTGGGCGAGTTGGATAATTTGGAGAATCGTCCTTTGAGATTGTTTCTGGGGTATGTCGATAATAAGCCTGTTTGTACGAGTTCAATCTTTTTGCTTGGTCAGACAGCAAGCCTCTTTGATATCAGTACGCTGCAAGAATTTAGAAATCAGGGTTACGGCTCGGCAATCACACATTATACGCTCAGTTATGCCAAGAAACTAGGAGCGCCTTTTGCCACCCTTCAGGCAGCGCCGGATGGGGTAAATATTTACCAGCGAATGGGCTTTAAGGAAGCTTGCACTTTCCGAATCCACTCAAACAAAAGAAGGATTCGGGGATATTAAGGAAGTAGTCCTCAACATCTTTTTGCACGAGGCAGACAAGAGTCTCAGGTATCATGCAAGTATGGTCTGCCGATGAATTCAACCATTACGATATTGTTTTCTCTCATAGTGAAAGAACTCCTGAGTTATTTTTCCAGTTCAAGGTTTCCCTGTATTGCGGTGCCGATCGCCCGGTGAGTCTAGAGCATTATTTTGCAGCAGTGCACACAAGAGAAAGGGTAAATATGGTTTGTGGCACTTTGCCTGCTGCTAGCAGTTAAAAGCAATAGTCAAAATCCGATTCTAAGTCAAAAAAGGCGATCGCCCCAGGGTGCAGGGTGAGGTACTTGAGTTTGCAGGGGGAGGTTAGGCGGGAAAACGCTTATGTCCTGATGGCTATAAGGGTTTCAAATTCTAGATGAAGAAATTGATTTTCCTGAGCTATTTGCAATGATCGCAGATTCTCTCACCCTTGAGACACCTTAGAGAGTCTGCACTTAACCTACCTTCATACCAATATATTTTGGGAGATTTCCCAACTTAGTTATCTAAATTAGGGCAAATCGTGCCTACTCTTTTTCCCACGCTTCGTTGAACCCTTCTAGACTTTCCATCAAGTAAGCATGAAGGTACTCACCCTTTCGCCAATTAAACTGAGCCTTAAGTGACTCTGGGGGAATAATTGTCTGGCTAAATAAATCTTGTGTACTCAATGATACAAGCTTAATCGGCTCTAGGATGTGAGTAATTAGATTGTTATCGAAGTCAGCCTCGATCAGATTGGACAGTTGGCTGAGTGCCTTTGGAATTTCAGTTATCTGATTGTTATTGAGGTAAAGCTTTCTCAGATTGGACAGTTGCCCTATTGCCTCTGGGATTTTGGTTATCTGATTTTCACTCAGGTCAAGCCATCTCAGATTCGACAATTGCCCTATTGCCTCTGGGATTTTAGTTATCTGATTCTCATTGAGGTAAAGCTGTGTCAGATTCGATAGTTGTCCGAGCTCCTCTGGGATGGAGCCAATCTCATTCTTACTGAGGTCAAGCGATCTCACCTTGGACAGTTGCCTGAGTTCCGCTGGAATGGACGTAATCTGATTGTTACGGAAGTAAAGATTTGTCAGATTCAACAGTTGCCCGATGGTTTCTGGGATAGAGGTAATCTGATTGTTGCGGAGGTCAAGCACTGTCAGATTGGATAGGTGTCCGAGCTCCTCTGGGATGGAGGTAATCTGATTGTCACGGAGGTCAAGCACTGTCAGATTGGACAGTTGCCCTATAGTCTCTGGGATAGAGGTAATTTGATTGCTGTCGAGGTAAAGGAGTGTCAGATTGGACAATTGCCCTATCTTCTGGGAGATGGAGGTAATCTGATTTTTATAGAGGTAAAGCCCTGTCAGATTCGTCAGTTGCCCGATCGCCTCTGGGATGGAGGTAATCTGGTTGTGACCGAGGCAAAGCCGTGTCAGATTGGACAGTTGCCCTATAGTCTCTGGGATGGAGGTAATCTTATTGCTACTGAGGTAAAGCTTTGTTAGATTGGATAGTTGCCCAACAGCCTCTGAGATTTTTATTATCTGATTCCAACTAAGGTCAAGCCCTCTCAGATTGACCAAGTGCCTGAGTGCCTCTGGGATTTCGGTAATCTGATTAATATTGAGGTCAAGCAGTGTCAGATGTGACAGTTGCCCGATGGTTTCTGGGATGAAGGTAATCTGATTGTTATTGAGGTAAAGCTTTGTCAGATTGGATAGTTCGCCGATTGTCTCTGGAATTTTGGTTATCTTATTGTTACCAAGGTGAAGCTTGGTCAAATTGGACAGTTGCCCTATTGCTTCTGGAATTTTGGTTATCTTATTGTTACCAAGGTGAAGCTTGGTCAAATTGGACAGTTGCCCGATCTCTTCTGGGATTTCAGTTATCTCATGGTCACTGAGCTTAAGAACTTTTAAGTTGGTTAATTTAAGAACAGCATCAGGAAACTTAGTTATCCGATATGTCCTTGTTCCAAACTTGTCTGCCTGGTGGTATCCCGACAAATTCAGTTCCGTCAAATTATTCTGGGCTACCATGTCAATTCGTCGCATTGTTTCCTTGCATTGCGTCATATCTTTTGTCTCTCGGTAGAATTCTTTTTATTGTGACAATAATTTTTGTTTGATGGGAAAAGCCAGCAAAAATTAGGAGACGGCAGTATCCTGAGCGAGTCGTACCAGGTTCAAGCCCTAGACTGGGAAAATTGAGTTTCCCGCCTATCCGTTTATAGAAATGGTGGCTTCCTTTATCTCTCGCAACCTATGCCGTCCTTATCTCTATCAAACCCATGTGGATCTGGCTGTAGTACGCGAAAGCGACGATGAGAAATGTCGCCACAATTCAAATCCGGTGGTGCAGGCGTGATGCACACGTCGGGATAACTTGGGTCGCAATTATTTCTGGGAATTAAATTCAACAATTTTGGTTAGTACCCCGCAACTGTTATAGGGGTGCTAGATAAAATGGTTCCGGGCACACTTTCATTGCTTTTTTGAGTAACCAGCCAGGGTTTACAAAATAAGAGGGATTTTGGGGGGCAGGTCGCAAAATTGAATAAAATGAAGGGTATTCTTCTGCACTCATAAGATCGTATTTTTTGCCATCAGGAGAAATAAAGAAAATAGACCGATTTTCCACGGGTGTCACAATACAAACCAGGGTGCCACTAGGTACAATAAAAGGCCAGTCCTTACCTAATTCTTTTTCTGAAATAAACCGCTCCCTCTTTTCCGTCGTGCAACCTGTCGTTAGCAGCAATAGTCCACACACTACCGCATATTTTTTCCAGTTCATTTGATTTGTCTCCCAGATCCTCTTACTTTTCTTAAGTCTGCGATAAACTAACAAAGTTTTTATTCTTCACCTTTTGCTCTATACAGTCTGCTTTAAACGCCAAGCTGTAAGACTCGAATGCTTATTTTTTGATGCAATTATTGAAAACACAATTTAAAACCTTCCTCAGATAATACCCTGTGGTCAACAAATTTATAATGTGGGTTTTGGGAGGCAGGTTTCAAAATTGAATAAATCGGGAGATATTTTCCCTTTGTTTCGCTCTTGCCTTCAAGGGTATATTCTTTGCCATCAGGAGAAATAAAGATAATGAAATGCACATCTTGCCAATAAGGGAGAACACAAGCCAAGGTGCCACTGGGTACGGTAAGTGGCCAATCCTTACCAAATTCTTTTTCTGAAACGGGTCGCTCGTTCCTTTGTGGTAGGCAACCTGTTGCTAACAGTAACAAACCTATCGCCACACATTTTTTAAAATCCATACGATTTGCTCCCAGTTCCTCTTACTTTTCTTAAGTCTGGCACGAGGTAGTTTGGATGAGTTAGGCAGGGACGCTAGTAAGGATTGAAATTGCTGCTCGATCGGCTCAATATTAGACTGGCAAAGCTAGGTCAGAGACAGAAGACGAGGCAACACTCGACAACCCGCTTAAATTCTGCAAATTGCACCTCGCCGACAACTGCGTAAGAAATTTATGTTAGTGGCTGTATCCCTTCTAGCCATAGGAAATATACGCGACCGGATTCATCGTCTGCCACAATTGTGACTCCATCCGATGCAACGATGCAGCAAAATAAGGCTGAAACTAGCGATCGCCTCCCCACTTCTAAATCCCCGACTTTTAGGGTGTTGTAGTAACGCTGCGGAAATAGCCCTTTTCTCGTCGCCGATAATTGCGATCGCACCGATCCACCGTAGCGCAGTCTAAAAAGGTGTACGTCCAAGCTGACCCCGACTCCGCCACCTCATCTACTTCTACGATCTGTCGCACTCCTGGGGAGTTGTCAACGCCAACCTTTCAGATTTTCCTGGTCGAGTTGCACCTATCACAAACTCTCTAGCCTCATTGTTTAATTGCCGTCAACGAGTGAAGACAGAAAAACCCGGACTGCCACCATAGGCTATGCGGGTTTTTCCATTCAATTAGTTTCCCCAGCGAGTGGGAGGCAATCTCAAACTCGCGTCAATCACGCCGATCAGGTTGATATGTTTCCATTCAATTAGTTTCCCCAGTGAGTGGGGAGGGCCTCAAAGCAACCGCCACCACCCGCACCCGTCGCGACTACCAGTTTCCATTCAATTTGTTTCCCCAGCGAGTGGGGAGCGCTACGTGTGTCTCTTTTTGACCACGTATTCTTTTAAATGTTTCCATTCAATTTGTTTCCCCAGCGAGTGGGGAGTCTACAAGAGTCTCTGGAAATAGTTCAAAACGTTTCCATTCAATTTGTTTCCCCAGCGAGTGGGGAGTTTATATTACGTTTCAAAGGCTTTACGGTACCTCGTTTCCATTCAATTTGTTTCCCCAGCGAGTGGGGAGACAAAAAAAAGTTGAGATTGTTACTGAGCGGCTTTCTGTTTCCATTCAATTTGTTTCCCCAGCGAGTGGGGAGTACAAAGGAAGAAATGGACGGACTGCGTAGTTATTGTTTCCATTCAATTTGTTTCCCCAGCGAGTGGGGAGTAAAGAAACCGCAAAAACATATATCGACACCGTTTTGTTTCCATTCAATTTGTTTCCCCAGCGAGTGGGGAGTTTCCCATCTTTGGGATAAAGTATCCGGGATTTTTGAGGGGTTTCCATTCAATTTGTTTCCCCAGCGAGTGGGGAGCGTCTGTTGCAGCCTGCTGCCCCAGGAACAGAGCCAGTTGGAACGTTTCCATTCAATTAGTTTCCCCAGCGAGTGGGGAGTTGCTACGATATTTGTAGCAAATGGACAGCCACCTTATACAGTTTCCATTCAATTAGTTTCCCCAGCGAGTGGGGAGGAGCTTGATATTAGGTATGCCAGTGGCAAGTGGAATATTTAGTTTCCATTCAATTAGTTTCCCCAGCGAGTGGGGAGTCCAAGAATTGTTATTTGGCAAACCTGCTTATACTTCGTTTCCATTCAATTAGTTTCCCCAGCGAGTGGGGAGAAGAGATGTTGCTGTGAAAAAACTCATCCTTAAAGTTTCCATTCAATTAGTTTCCCCAGCGAGTGGGGAGGTAACATATGATTCTGTCATTTTTGGCGATGATGTAGTTTCCATTCAATTAGTTTCCCCAGCGAGTGGGGAGAGTAAATATCCCGGAGTTTGATCATGGATAAGTCAGTTTCCATTCAATTAGTTTCCCCAGCGAGTGGGGAGCTTTTTTAATGACTTCCAGTTCCGTCTTGCGTCAAAAAGAGTTTCCATTCAATTAGTTTCCCCAGCGAGTGGGGAGCGCTATTTCTCGTCTTAGGTATGACATTTATAATGTTTCCATTCAATTAGTTTCCCCAGCGAGTGGGGAGGTGAAAGAAAATTTTTATTCAGGCTTTAAAATCCTGGAGTTTCCATTCAATTAGTTTCCCCAGCGAGTGGGGAGTTTTTGTACACTGGAGTATCTACCGCAGATAAACACTTTGGTTTCCATTCAATTTGTTTCCCCAGCGAGTGGGGAGGAGGTAGTATATCACTTTCTTATGAACCCCAGAATGTTTCCATTCAATTTGTTTCCCCAGCGAGTGGGGAGTCTACAAACTCTTAGTGAGTGTATTACAGCTGTATTAGAAAGTTTCCATTCAATTTGTTTCCCCAGCGAGTGGGGAGTGTAAATAGAATGAGTTCTGACGTTGTAGATGGAGTTGTAGTTTCCATTCAATTTGTTTCCCCAGCGAGTGGGGAGATTTTATCATGGGGATGGAGAACCTTGTACAACACGTTTCCATTCAATTTGTTTCCCCAGCGAGTGGGGAGTAATTATGCAGTCTCTAAGAGTCGAAAGTTACCGAACCGAAAACGTTTCCATTCAATTTGTTTCCCCAGCGAGTGGGGAGATTTTATTTATCCAATTATCTCTACCCCCAGCATTAATATGTTTCCATTCAATTTGTTTCCCCAGCGAGTGGGGAGTTTTTTCACTCTACATAGTCTTTGACTGGAACAGGGCGAGTTTCCATTCAATTTGTTTCCCCAGCGAGTGGGGAGTTCAATTCGTGCAAACATCCCTTAAACTCACGTTTTTGTTTCCATTCAATTTGTTTCCCCAGCGAGTGGGGAGAGTTCGCCACAGAGGCTATACCCAGAGCGGGATTCAGCCATCAAATCGACGCACCGCTAAAATATAGCACAGCTAAACGAGAAAAAGCATCGAACTCTCAGCCTCAAACTCAATCCCTGCAAAGCATCGACGCACCTCAACCAAACTGTAAGGGTTACAGGAACCAAGCGAGGTGCGTCGATATTGGCTAGATTAGTCTCCTAAAGTCAATAGTGTTTTTCGGTTTAAGACTTGAGCTGGTATATGAAGGCATCCTGAAATGACATCCTATGTCGGCTCTAGGTCTAATTGACTGGTGCGATCGTCTAGTCGCAACAAGAAACTGATATCGGCTAGCCTAACTTTTTCAGCCAACCGTAACTAATTGCTGGAATATAAATGTGTCGTTACTAAGACTGGTGCGCTATCAGTTTTGCTGATTTCATCGGTGTATTGTCTGCCAACTTCCCCTGTTTGTTGACGTGAGAGTGTTACCTACAAGGGATTATACAATTCTTAGCAATGATTGTTGTTTAAGTCACGTTAGCTGTACCGATCGGCTAAATCTCTCGCCGCTTGTCGGTGTTTTTCTACCAAACTCGGCGGGGAAAGCACTTGTACGTTTTCCATATGTTTGTTCACCCAAAGGCTGAATTCGTTTAAAGAGCGATCGGGCAAATCGATCTGATAATCCACATAAAGCACTTTGCCAAAACTATCCCTCGGCCCTTCCTTAATCTTTTTTTGTCGCGGATGCCGCCGATCGCCCTCTAAAATAAATCCAACTACCTTCTCAAAAAACCGCACCTTCACTTTTTCCAACTTCAGCGTACCCTGTAATTCAGCCTGCTGTTGTTCTGGCTTGCCCAAGAACAGCCCCCAACCATTTTTTAACAATTTGTGAGCTCTTTTCAGACTTTGTTGCTGTGAGGCTAAACCACGCGCTTCTACATCGAGAATCTTGCAGTGGTCGGTAAAGCGATTCACCCGTTCTACAGTCAAGTGTCCGTTTTCGTAATTTTCGCAAATCAGGTACCAGGCGATGTCGTGATAAATCAGTTGCAGAGGCCAGATTCGCCGGAAACCGAGATGGCTTTTACCGTAATAATTGCTTTGGCGGTAAAGTTCGATCGCCTGACCCCGCACGATGGCTGTTTCTACGATGTCTAGTTTGTGGAATAGGGTATTCCGATATTCTTGGCGATCGAGCATTTCTACAGGGTCGGTGTAAATAATCGCACGGTTTAGTTGTTCGCGAACGGGATAGAACAATTGACCTTTGAGCTCGATATCTAATCCGCGCAACCGTTTAGTGAGTTTTTCACAAATTTGGCGGGCTTGAGGATTTCCTTGATATTTGGCTTGAGATGCTATCGCTTGAAATGCGAATAGTAGTTCGTCTAGATTCATTGCACCGGTGCCGAGATAATAGCCGAAGCGATACATTCGTTTGTCAAGGATTCCGTAGTGGCGCAAAGTTTCTAAATCTTTGCGAATGGTAGGAGTTGCAGGATAGTTTTCTGGAAACTCGATGCTGCTGGACTCGGCAACTTTCTGTAATTGAGATTGAACTTCTAGCAAAGCGTCGTGATATTTAGTGTCGGAGGCTTCTGTGTCGGAGTGTCCGATGCCCGGATGCTTTACCAATGTGGCGATGAGGAGCATGATGCGATCGAACGTTAGTTTGTCGGCATAAGGGTGAGGAGTTGGTTTTTTTGCCATGATGGGGGTAAGGCGTGTAGAAGTCAAGTAAAAGACAATATTGACACAAAAGTATAGAAAAACCTTAAAGCGTTTATTTAAATAACTGTAGATTTTCCAAGAGATTTGATAAATATTGTAAATTGCGAGACTCGAAGCTGGCTCGGCTGATATATTGAGTTGAGTAGAACTTAAGCAATTAGCGACTGGGGACACTACCAGCAGCATTCAGATGGGCATTGCCCGCCTTAAAATTGAATTTATGTCTGCATACACTGCGATCACGTTTGCCCCGGTTCAAGGCTTTATCGAGAAATCCCGTAAACTCCGAGATTTGTATGGAGCCTCACTGATTTTATCTTTTTTGAGTTCTAAGCTCGTACAGAAAGCAGATCCTTTAGGACTTAAGGTGATTTCTCCTGGATTGCCTAATGTACCAGAAGGAATGCCAAACCGAATTCTAGTTAAAGGGAAATTTGAGCGCAACGATGTCCAAAACACTCTCTTAAAAGAATGGCAAGAAATCTTAAAGGTTTGCCGCGAGTGGATAGAAGATAATCTTGACATCCCAAAAGACCAATATTACTGGTCACAAACCGAAGATAAAAAAGGCAGACAAAAAGGAGAGTGGGAACGATGGGGAAGCTATACCTGGGAAATTTTTTGGGGATACGGTGAATCTGAAAAAGAAGCCATCAAAAAGGCAATGGATGACTTGGAGACTCGCAAGCTAAAACGAGATTGGACAGCTATCAACTGGATTGGTGATAGTTCAAGTTTGACGGGGACGGATGCGATCGCATGGCATCAACTAGGTAAAGAGTCAGACGAACCAGGACGATTGCTTACAAAACAGGAACAGGAGTCACAAGAACTTTTTTATCGCCGATTGTCTTGGCTGCTGGACGACCCAGATTACAGGGTTGGGAAACCAAATCTATCGCTGGAAAAGTTGAGAGACTATGAAAAATCTAAGCCTGATGGTATTGGGAAATATATTGCTGTCAACGAACGTCTGAGTATTCCCGAATTGGTCAAGCGTTTAGTCACCTACGACAAAATCGCTGATGTTATCGGGATGGAGAAACTCAAAAAACAACCAGATGACCCAGAGTTCAAAGATATTCACCGTGAAGCCGGGTATTGGACAGGCTGGTTTATGGGCGATGGCGACAAGGTTGGAGATAAACTTAAAGAACTTGCCACGCGCCCTGAAAGTGATGAAAATAAGCAAGAACATGACCTCAACCACTTCACTGAGTTAATGAGGAAGTGGGGGAAAGATTTTCAGGATAACAAATTTCTATTTTCTGAAGGTAAGGGGCGTGTCATTTATGCTGGTGGCGATGACTTTCTCGGAGTGCTTTACAGTGAGAAAACTGATACACAAGAAAAGCCTGAGAAAGTGAAACCGATAGAGGTCTTAAATTGGTTGTTAACGCTAGAAGACCACTGGAAAGAGCATCAAATCAAAATAAATCAGGAATTTAATCTGGCTCAGGGTTTCACCTATAGTGTAGGTTTTGTTTGGGCGGGGCATCAGGTTCCACAGCGAGATATTTTACAGCACTGTCGGGAGGCGGAAAAACGGGCAAAAAGTTTAGGGCGCGATCGGCTTACGATGCGAGTAGTTTTTAATAGCGGTCAATTTGTGGAGTGGACTTGTCGTTGGGATTATTTGGATATTCTGACGAAGTATTGCGATCGCGATGGTAATAGAGGAAATCAAGCCAACTGGAATCACATCTACAACGATTGGGCAGAACTGAAATCGCGTCATGCAATTCGGCTCATTGAAACCGAAAAACTGAAAGTTAATGACTATCTCGCCATTGAATTTCTCGATTACTACTTTGACAACGCAGGTAGCAAAATTCGGAAAAATTCACAGGATAAGCGTTGGGAGTACATTGCAGGAAATAACAAACCTCTTGCAGTGGTGCAATGGATTGATGACCTAATTCAAGTGGGATGGCAGCTATGTTCCAACACCTAATTACTGTTTCACCTTTGGGATTTATGTATGGCAGTGCCGGAGCGTTTTTATCACCGGAGAACTTAGTCGGGCGCTCCGGGTCGAAATTTCCTCCTGATGCTGCAACTTTATCAGGATTGTTTTTCAGCACAAATCATACAACAAAACAAAGTATCACGCATCATACTGAATTGGCTCAAAAGTTATATGTTGCAGGTCCATTCTGGGCTGAGAGTAATACGCCTGAAACCTTTTATGTCCCGATACCCAGACATCGAGTCATTTCAATTGAAAAACAAGAGGACGACGAATGGTTTCTGGACGACAAGCAATGCTGGCAACGGAATTCAGAGCCAAAGAAGAAAGATATTGAGCCAGACTGTTTTTGGCAAAGTATTGATTCCTGGAAGCGAAAAACTCGTCTGATCCGTACAAACAAAGAAGCCAAAAAAGTTCCTTGGGAATATGTTTCATTTCTTCATCCCAAAATGAAAGATGATGAGCGTCATGTAATGGAGCGAGACGGTTTGTTCCTAGAGAATGCTGTTCAAATGGACGAAGACTATTGTTTAGTCTATTTATCTACCCATGCACTACCTGATGGTTGGTATCGCTTTGGTGGAGAAGGACACATGGTGGAGATTGCTAGTCATCCTCTCACACCAGATAGCACGATCAATCAGTTGCTTCACCCAGACAACCAAATTAAACGTGCTTGTGCGCTGATTACTCCTGGGGTTTGGGGTTCTAATAAATTGTCCTACCGCTATCCTAAACATAATGAGTTTCCGAGGTGTGGACTGAAAATGCTGACAGATAAAGCAGTACCCTATCGCTATCGTATGGGAAACAGAAAAACGGAACGGGGACGGCAAGGAAAAGGCGGACAGTTAGGGAGAGGGCGATATGCAGTTCCAGTAGGTAGCGTGTATGTGTTCAAACAACCGCTTAAGAAAACCTGGTGGGAATTTCCAGGTGCTTGGTTTGAAGCAGGATTACTGAAAAAAGAAGGATTGCCACCTGAAGAATCTTTGCTCAAGAAAGTTGGTTGTGGTTTATGTTTACCAGTTGAAATTCAAGGAGTAGTGTAATGTATCAAAAAGGCTATGGCATTATTGACACTTTGGCTCCATTGCACGTAGGTGCTACAGCCGGAGAAGAAAGCGGTAATTTGAATCTGATTTTTCGCGATCAATTTACTAGGACAGGTATCATTCCTGGTAGCTCAATACGAGGTCGCTTTCGCTCAGAGATGCGTTTAAAGCGTCAAGTGTGGCTGGAAAAAGCACTATATAAAGAACTAAATAAATCCTTAGCCGAAAATAAGATAAAGATTCCTGACTCATCATTACGAGAAATTATTGAGGTTCTAGATGGGGATAAAGAGAACCGTTTATCTAGACTCAATTGGTTGGAAAAAAAAGCTAAAGAGTTAAATGTTGAACCTCCCAAAGAAATTGACGAAAATTTTTGGTATGGGACTTCAGCCGATTCGGAACTTTCAGATTCGACAACTGAAGCGATCGTCAAATTTGAGTATGCTTCTGTGTTATGGATACCTGTCTTTTGTCCAGGACAGCCGATTGTCTGGGTTAGCAGTCCTAAGCTCCTGAAACGCTATCAACGCATTGCTGGAGATTTCGTCAAGGTGAGCGATAAAGTCGAATTGAAGGATAAAAACGGTGAAAAAATTTTGAATAATGCCAAAGTACCGGATAAGTATATTGGTTCCTCAATCGTAAAGACTCTGAACATTGAGGGGAAGAAGAAGCTATTCTTCAATTTTGGCTTTCTGGAATTAACAAAAGGTCAAACCGACCTGTCTGCCTGGTTCCCGCGGGGTGAAGAATTACCAGCCGTGGTAGTTGCAGATGATGAGATTGGCATGATTCACGATATGGCACTTTATCGTCAGAGTCGAGTACGGTTGAAAGATGATGAGAAACGTGTTGATAAAGGGGGCTTTTTTAATACCGAAGCCTTACCTGAAGGCACAATTATGGTGTTTCCCGTTGCTATCCGCAATATCGTAACGAAATCTTGGCAACCATTTGATAATGGTACCGAGAGCAGTGGAATATATCTGGGCGGCTTGGAGTCGATCGGCTTTGGCAATTGTGAAATTACACTTAAGGGTATTACACCCAATAAAACTGAGCAGCAGGAGATGAAAGCATGAGTTTGAAACCGTATGAAATCGATCGCCTAGCCCACGATTTAGTTCTGAAGTTCCGGGATAAAAAAGATGTATTAGGTGAAAGCCACAAAATGCGGATGGCTACTGCCTATGGGCTGGAACGCTTTTGGGGAGAACATCTGCGCCTACAGCGAGAAAGCCGGGATAAAGCAGATTTCTGGAGAGAAACCTGGACAACCCTCTGCAAAATCATGAAGGACGCAGGCATCACCCTTCCTAACGATCGAGTTGATCCAAATAATACTGCTGCTATTAAAGCAATGACAGACAAACTCTGGGCTTTCGATCTTCCCAATGAGGAGGTTAATCCAGACCAAGATATTGAGCAATGTAATAAGCAACGGAAAATAGCACTGTCAGTGCTTACAGAACTTTGCGACAGTTTAGTTTGGTGGACGCAGCGTTACAAGAAGCCTAGGAACGAAATAGGAGGTTCAACAGATGCCAGATAGTGATTACATTCCACTGATGTTTCAAGCTCAAGTAGCTGGGCGATCGCAAATTCAGAAACTAGAAAATCTCAAAAAAACGAGGCAACCACAACAACAAGCCTATGATTGGGTAGATCAATGGGAGAAAGCTTGTGATGCTAATGATGTACCGACTTTTGGCAAATATACTCAGACAAGAGAATACACTTTCACTTGGCGAATGGTAACAAACAGCGGACAGGATGGGGGAATAATTCGTCCAGTTATTGGAGAAAGAGGATGGGCTTATTTCCCTGGTTCCAGTATGAAAGGATCTTTTCGCAGGGCTTGCACATCCCCAGGAGAAAAGTTGAGGTACTGTGGCAGTCCACATCAGGATGTTGAACTGCATCCGGGGATTCTCCGATTTCATGGTGGCTATCCTAAAAATGCTGAATGGTTGAATAGTTCCCTGGTAGATGTAGTTCATCCCCAAGAAGATTGGCAGGTTAAGGATCAATCAAGTCATAGTGCCTTAGTTCAAATTTCGCTTTACAAGCCAACATTTGTTTTTGGAATTTCCTGTACAAAAATTACCGAGAACGATCCAGAGTGGAACCGTATTTGGGAAATTTGGCAAATTGCAATAGAACGGGGAATTGGCTCTAGAGTCAGTGCTGGATATGGTCAAATTAAGATACACAAAACAAACAAATTGTTAGATATTGGTTTGCAAGGAGAGGGGTTAACTTCTAAACGAATTAACAATGTAGGAGAATTTCGTCCTAATGTCTTTAAAGCTGCTTTGCGCGGTCATACGCGCCGATTGTTTACTGGTATAACTGATGAGGAGACAGCGGAGCGATTGACAAAACAGTTTTGGGGTGGCTTTGAAGGCAAAAATGCAATTATTGGATTGCTCGGTATTGCGTTCAATTCGGAAGATTTATTTGAGGATATTTATGTCTATACAGATAATGTTAAGGACATAGAAATGCCTATTTATGAAACAGGAGATTCATCGCTTAATCTCTTAATTATGCAAGAGGTTTTAGAGCCGAGTCGCAAAAATTTACGTCTTTGGATAATGCAACTCGTCAAGTTTACGATGTTGTTAGGTGGATTTGGTAAGTCTTGGCGTAGAGTTGATCACCGATTATTTTCTCATTCTTCGGAATTTCCACGATATTTAACCGCTTTCCAAAGAAAAAATATTAACCCGATGATTGGCTGTCATTGGAAATTTACCGACTTATCTAAATCTTGGTATGTTCCTGTAGAAAGTTTGGAAGATGTGACAAAGTTTCTGGACGGTCTGTATGATAAAACGCAAAAACTTGTAGAGAAGAAAGCTTTAGACTTCTTGAAAAAAAGTAGTTACCCCATTAATCCACCTACTGATAATATTCGAGAAGCATGGCGAAAAGGAAATGTAGAAGTTTGGGGGCGTATTGCTAAACGTGCAAATGATTGCCATGCGCTCGCCTGGTTTCATCGAGCTTATCAAGGTGAACAATCGATAAAAGCGTCTGAACTCACGGGTTGGTCAAGCAATAAGGAGCGCCAGCCACAAACGCAAATCGGACGGATTTGGCATCGGATGTATCCCCGTTATCGAAAACGAGGTGAGGAATTTATTAAAACGGGAGAGTACGTTGAACTGCTGACAATATTCCCTAACCGCTCTGGCAACGAAGAAGAAGTCAAAAAAACTGAAGATTTTCTCAAGTTTCTTAAAGAGTCTAGCGACTTTATCCAACTTTGGTAAGAGGGGCAACCATGAATATTTGGATAGTTACAACCGGCAGTAGCGATGTACAATTACAAAGTGATGAGTCTTGGCATGATTGGTACGATCGATCGTCTGTTAAAAGAAATTGTGAGAACTTACCATTCAAGCCAACACAGATTCTTGAAGATAGCGACGAACCTTACCGGGTTGCACCTAGAGTCTTAGGCAAAGTTTATGAATCCCAGGGAGAGGAAGTTTGGCAATATTTGGAGTTTCCATTACTGCGTCAGTTCACCACTCAATTACAGAGTAAGAGAATTACTAAAATTTATCTTTTGGTAACGGATCAAACTGAGAAATTTAATGAAGAGCGAGAAGATCGTAGGTGTCCTTATTGGCAAGATACCTGTGAGTTACAGCCAATTTTTAAACGCTATTTTGAGGAGCAGGAGGAGTTTCATAATGTTGAACTGATTCCTATCTATCTATCTCCTGAGATAAACAAACCAGGTTTAGATGACTGGGATCATGTGCTAGAAATTGTCCGCACTGCATTTAGTGAAGAGATTAAACTTGAACCTGATACGGTCTATGTCAGCCATCAGGCAGGTACTCCTGCAATTTCTTCGGCTGTTCAGTTTATGAGTCTCGCCAGATTCGGAGAACGAGTTAAATTTTTGGTCAGTAATGAGTATGAAAAGAAGCCTCTCCCTCCGATTGAGAGTTCTCAATATCTCAAAGGAATTAAGTTTGAACAGGCTAAAGCCCTACTCAAAAACCATGACTATGCAGGAGTAAAATTATTAATCAATGATTACTTAAATTCTGAAACTAAGATTTTGCTCGACGTGGCGATTCAATGGAATTTTGCCAAATTTGATGAGTTTGTTAAAACGCTTTTGCAGCATCCCGATGGCAATCTTGTTAAAAAAATTAACGATCGCACTCTACAAAAAAACTGGTGGTGGACTGCTTATGAAGAGGGTTATTTAGCAGTAGTTCGACTTCAGCAAAAGAACACTGTTGAAGCTATGTTTCACAGTTTTCGTGCAGTAGAAGGTTTAATTCGAGAATGGGCGGTATGGAAATATAAAGCGCAGATTAGAAATTCTAATCCAAACCAACCAAGAACACTATATTTTCATAAGGAGAATATAAATATGTCACCAGAGTTAAATTACTGGTTTGAGCGCTTTTCCAATAAAACATACTCTAATGTTGGATTGTTCGGCGAACCACTTTTTGAATTACTTAAAGCATCTCATTCGCCAGGAAAGTGGCATAACAATTCTGACATAAAAACAGTTGCTAAAATAACAAAAGAAGAAAGAAATTCTACTTTTCATCAATTACTAGGCTTAGAAGAATTAGAGCTTTTTGCAGCTTGGAACACTAAAAATCCAAAAGACTGGGAAAAAAGGGTACTAAGCTGTTTAAATTTTATATCTGGTCAAAGTTTTGACTTATCGATAGAATGCCCATTAAAAGAAGCCAGTTTGATGTTCCAAGTACATAAGGAGTTAGAAAAAGTGATCGCCCCTAACAACCTCCCCTAACAATCTCTAAACTTAAATCACCTTACCGGGATTGACGCATCACAACCAAAGAACCGGGGGTCAGGGTTTCTACGACTAGAACGAGTATTCTCACAAAAACCCGATTTCTGACCACCTGTGCGTAACTCCGATTTATGCAATTCAAGTCATACTTTGGGACAGGTGGAGGTTTTGGGAGTGGGAGCGCCAGTGACAAAAGCACCGGGGTCAGTGATTATTTAGCTAATGCTGCGAGGCTGGCAGTAAATTCACTCAAACGACCTTTTTCCGTCCTGAGCCTCGCAGCATTACTGGGTAAGGGTTTCAGGGATTATTTTGAGCGAACACAGGTTTAAGTTTCACAAAAAATACCTGACCCTCGCAAATAGCCTCTAGACACCTTGCGCTGTCTTGGGTGTATCATAGAGGACTCCCTACTTGTTGGGGAAACTAATTGAATGGAAACTTGGTTTTCGGTAGCATAACAGAAAAATCGCAAATTTACGCTCTCCCTACTTGTTGGGGAAACTAATTGAATGGAAACTTCTCCGTTGATTTCTACTTTCGTGTTCCAGTATTCCCGAAAAGCTCCCTACTTGTTGGGGAAACTAATTGAATGGAAACGAAAGTTCTTCTTGCGAGAGCAGATTTGGAAGAAAATTGATATCGCCTCCCTACTTGTTGGGGAAACTAATTGAATGGAAACTAAAAAAGATAGAAGCTTACGTAAAAAACCCTCGTTCGCTCCCTACTTGTTGGGGAAACTAATTGAATGGAAACAGTACAAGGTCTAAGTAACGCTTGACAATTGCGGCTCCCTACTTGTTGGGGAAACTAATTGAATGGAAACGCTAAATAAGTACAGCCATTTTCATCTACCTTGACAGGGCTCCCTACTTGTTGGGGAAACTAATTGAATGGAAACACAAAATGTACTGGTAACTTGAAATCTTCGTCTTGTCTCCCTACTTGTTGGGGAAACTAATTGAATGGAAACTTTACAGTGACTTACGAATTTTGTAAGTACATCGTCTCCCTACTTGTTGGGGAAACTAATTGAATGGAAACGCTGGCGATAGAAGAACTTAGAAGAAACACTCACGCTCCCTACTTGTTGGGGAAACTAATTGAATGGAAACTTGTGATACAATAAGACGTTCAGTTACATGAGAATCAACTCCCTACTTGTTGGGGAAACTAATTGAATGGAAACCAAAGCTTCCAATTCCTGAACTTTCGATTTTTTATTCTTAGTCCTCCCTACTTGTTGGGGAAACTAATTGAATGGAAACTTAGCTGATGCGTCTAACACTTGCTCTCTCAGTTTTTGATTCTGGATTCTCCCTACTTGTTGGGGAAACTAATTGAATGGAAACGCTTGAGCCATCTGGATATCCTGGGCGCAAATATTTTACTCCCTACTTGTTGGGGAAACTAATTGAATGGAAACGCTGGACGAGATTGTTTCATTTATTACCGCAAAGATCTCCAACCTCCCTACTTGTTGGGGAAACTAATTGAATGGAAACGGACGTGCAGTAAATAGTTTCTCGTAAAGCTTTTTAATGCTCCCTACTTGTTGGGGAAACTAATTGAATGGAAACTCGAAAAAATTCTCAGTCAGGAGCCATTGACCGAATACGTGAGCCTCCCTACTTGTTGGGGAAACTAATTGAATGGAAACTTACTAAGACTGGTTTCATTTTCACTAATTTCTACGCGAACTCCCTACTTGTTGGGGAAACTAATTGAATGGAAACCTATCAAGTAGAAAACTTACATGATCTCTGTCGGCTCCCTACTTGTTGGGGAAACTAATTGAATGGAAACTTAAACTGTTCTTATAACTATCAACAGCTCACAACATTAAGACTCCCTACTTGTTGGGGAAACTAATTGAATGGAAACTTATGACCGTCTTCTACCAACAGAGCAACGAAGTCATCAGTCACAAATTTACCTCCCTACTTGTTGGGGAAACTAATTGAATGGAAACTAGATTCAGGGTGTGGTATTGCCGGCTTGCTCGCCTCCCTACTTGTTGGGGAAACTAATTGAATGGAAACTCATCGTGCCGTTGGTAAGCCTAGGGAAGAAATACTCTCCCTACTTGTTGGGGAAACTAATTGAATGGAAACAACTGAGGAATACGATACATAAAAATCCTTCGCTTCTCCCTACTTGTTGGGGAAACTAATTGAATGGAAACTCTATTTCCGTGCGAAGTTCGTCAACTTGATTGTTGTAACTCCCTACTTGTTGGGGAAACTAATTGAATGGAAACTTGCTTGAATCAAGAGCAATTGAATTTACAGCGGCGTTATTGGATGAACTCCCTACTTGTTGGGGAAACTAATTGAATGGAAACTGTCAACCGCTGTCACGATCCTTTTGACTAGACTCTCCCTACTTGTTGGGGAAACTAATTGAATGGAAACCATAATTTAGCTTGGGCTTGTGCTTTTACGTAATCAGCTCCCTACTTGTTGGGGAAACTAATTGAATGGAAACTAGGCTAGCTCCTCTACCGTCAGACCAAAAGGTTTGTTCTGTTTGGCCTCCCTACTTGTTGGGGAAACTAATTGAATGGAAACCAATTTCCGGGTGTGGCGTGTCGCTCTCGTTCCAAACTCCCTACTTGTTGGGGAAACTAATTGAATGGAAACTCTACTAATTTTACTAATGACTTTAGAGGTTCAATATTAGACTCCCTACTTGTTGGGGAAACTAATTGAATGGAAACTACTTACTTCCTCTCAGGCATTAAACATTTATCAGAACTCCCTACTTGTTGGGGAAACTAATTGAATGGAAACTAGAATTCTAAAACCTTTCTTTCTTCCCTTGCACAATTAATTCTCCCTACTTGTTGGGGAAACTAATTGAATGCAAACGGTAGTTTTGGATATAATTCTCTTTGTCTCTGATACACTCCCTACTTGTTGGGAAAACTAATTGAATGCAAACGAAAGTAGAGAAAGTCCTACATCTTCAACTTTTTGCCTCCCCACTCGGTGGGGAAACTAATTGAATGGAAACGCTAAAACAAAATTAGTGGAAGTCTTCTATTAATGCGACAGTTTAAGGGCAACCATAAATAGCTGTTGACAAAAGACTAGATTTCTAATAGCCTAGTTTTGGGGGGATGCCTTTAGGGGACGCCTCTACCGCATAGAATAACGTCTTTAAGGCATCGTCCTATCCCCCAGCCGAAGGGTTACGGCACTGTCTAGCAAGTTAACTTGTCACTTGCTAGAAATACATAGCTAAGACAAAGTGTGTCGAAGTCTTCTATTAATGCGGAATCGAAGGAGGCTTCGACTTCACACGACACCGCAAACAAAAATTAAAAAAGCAGAGCCTTCTGTAGTGCCAAAAGCTCTAAATTTTCAACCTCTGGAACACTCTAAAGACAAACTTTTACAACTCAAATTTCTGCAATTAATCCGAATTGCGAAGAATTAACAAGCACAAAAAAAAGCCCCATGATTGGGGCAGGTTTATTATATTGTTGGTTTCTGACATAGAGGGTTGATGAAACTCGCCCCTACGAGAATTGGAGCAGACACGATCGCTTATTTGGGAGTCACCAAAACCCAATCGTCCGCTGTTTTGACAATCTCAGAATTCTGCAAACCTAAATCTTTTAAAACTGGTTGAATGGAAACAACAGCTCGCAGCCACGGAAGTTAACGCTAAATACTCCCCACTCGTTGGGAAAACTAATTAAATGGAAACGGGCGATCATCAAAGTTCAAGAGATACCAGGTTTTCATTGCAAGCTCCCCCCTCGTTGGGAAAACTTCTGTTTCTTAACCCAGTCAGTTCCTCCGAGCGATCGCCACCTTCCGAGTACAGCGATCGTCCAATATCCACTTTCTTGCGCCCCGTCCTAGCTACCAGCACCGACAGCTTGCGGTGCAGAGTTTCGGACATATCTACAGTAAACCTGACCGTCGCTTCTTTATCGGGTGCTTGCAGTTTGCTCATCAGGCTGGGCTCCTTTGATTTAATGAAAACGGGTTCTGGTGCAGATACTTCCGGCTGCGATGTTGCGGTGGGCAATGCAGTTTGTGGTGTTAGTGATGCTGTGGGCGTTGGTGCTGGCAACACTAAGAGCTGCATTCATTGGATTATGCAGTGATAAGCTTGGCATAAACGATGAAAATAGGAGTGGCTGACAGTGAGGAAATTGTGGCAACGCGGGACGATCGCTCTGATTTTGATAGGGATTCTTAGCGGCTGCGATCTAAATGCGCCATCGCCACCGTCTCGGCTTCCTCAAATTGGTCGTGAGAAACCAAGAGCGCAGAAACCCACAGCGCAGCCACCGATCGCTTCGGCAACCAACAACCGCAACTTACTCCTGGGCAATCCCAGCAATGCAGCTCCCAGTGTTGCCAGTATCGACAACTATTTAATGGTGAAGCCCCAGTACGTGCTTTCCTATAACAGCAAAACTAAGACCGCCAATTGGGTATCGTGGCAACTGAACCGCTCTTGGATTGGAAGCGCCGATCGCAAAAATGATTTCAGACCCGACGATGCCATCCCGGAGGCTTGGTACAAAGTCCGTCCTAACGATTACATGGGAAGTGGCTACGACCGAGGACACATTGCACCCAGTTCCGATCGCACCCGCAACGAAGCCGATAACACCGCTACTTTCCTGATGACCAATATGATGCCCCAAGTCCCAGAACTCAACCGAGGTGTTTGGGGAGATTTGGAAGAGTATTGTCGAGAATTAGTGCAGCAAGGCAAGGAACTTTACATCGTAGCTGGGCCCGTGGGGAGGAAAGGCAGCATTGGCAAAAAGGAAAAGATTGCAGTGCCGGCTAAGAATTGGAAAATCATCGTAGTTCTCGATAAACAGGGATTGGGGATGCAGGGAATTGGCGCAAATACCAGGACGATCGCTGTGATGATGCCTAATGATGCCAACGTCAAGGGCAAGGGATGGAAAAGCTTTCGAGTTTCCGTGGCAAGAGTTGAGAAGGAAACAGGGCTTAACTTTTTATCTAATCTGTCGCCCCAGGTTCAGCAAGTTCTTGAAAGAAAAGTGGATGGTCAGTAAAAAAAATAAAAAACTTACTTTTTTGCTTGAGACTTTTAACCAACTGCATTAACATTCGCCATTAGGAATCCGTAACAACAAATCCATAAAAATGACTTGATTAACCAGTTAACTCTGACATTATATTCTCGATCAAGGAAAGACCAGAGGGGAGGAAAAACAATTAGGAACATAAGAAAGGAAGCTATAGCAGCTATTTGGTAGGGCTTTTTCTCTGTGTATGATAGGAATAAAGATGCTACTAGCATACCAAAACAGTAAATAGAAACAAGCCAACTAAATGCTTTGCCGGGAGTGTTCATACTACAACTTCTCTTTTTAACTCTAATTATGGTTATTATGTAACTCAATGATTAACAAACAATCATAGTTCACCCTGTCTGTTGCAATCAAGTCTCCACCAGTTTCGTAGACAGCCCCGCCAATCCGCCACCGTCCGTCACTCCAATGATGTAGACATCAATCTCAATGCTGCCAACTCGGTAAATCTGCAACTGGGAAAGGTTTTGCTTTAGGATGCTCACCAAGTTCTGAAAGCGCTCCGCCGTTTCCCGTTCCTCCTGGTCGTGCCAATCTTCTTCAGCAGTGGGGGTATTGAAGAACTCGTCCACACTTACTATTTCTACAGAAGCATTGGGTGGATGATTCGTCAGTTGCAGCAACTTCGTCGGGGTGAGTTCTCCTTGTGCGGGCCAGGTAACGACTTCAAAGGGAGAATCGGTTTCGCTGAGGAAGAGTAAGCCCTCGGAAGCTTGTTTGAGTTGGGTGGCGATCGAGTCGGTCATGGTGGCGGTGGTTCGTCAGTTTTACTGTAATTGTACAGTTGGTGCTGACTGAAACTAAGGAATTTTTGGCAAGTTCGGATCTTCGCGACAGGTTGAGAGCGGTAATGATTCGCCGCCTCGAATTTCGCTAATTCTCGATCGATCTTTATCTGTCACCACATCCATACAAGCACAACCATACCCATAATAACCATTCGTTTTGACGTACTCTTTCTCATTAGTAGGAAGATTATCGTCCATTCCTTTAGCTTCATACCCCCCTTGTCGCGAGATAATCCAGCTACCATCTTTGTCTATTAAATACCAATTTCGAGGCGTGGGATTGTACAACCACCCGCACCTAGTTTCAACTGCTTTAGCAGGAAGGGTCACGATAAAAAGAGATGAAATAATAACAGATATTAACAAGTTTTTCTTCATAAGTTTAAGTTTAGTTAGTTTTTAATCACTTATAGCCAATTCATCAAGAGTGAGTGATGCAAGTGCTGCCTCAGACAAATCTTCTATTCTTTGAGAAAGCTGGAGAAAAGGGTATTTTAGGACAGCCAAACTTTTTTGTTAGCTCGCTGCCCTCTACCTCTCAAATACACTGCTAAGCGACAACAATTGTTTGACCATTGGTTAAACGACTAAAGTCATAGTTTGTGTTACCAGCTATGAGTTCTTCAAACCCAAAAGTATTCATGATAATGCTATCCTTGGTGAAGTTTACCGCTGCTCCCGATATTCCAACGGTATAACTTCCTGACGTTAATTCCAATGCGTCTTTACCGTTTCCACCATCGAAATTACCGCTACCAAAACCCTTGAGATAGTCTTTACCATTTCCTAGAAATACACTACCAGTGCCATTAAAACCTCCCTCAACAATGATGGAGTCTTCACCATTTCCAGTTTTGATGATGCCGTTATTGTAGATGCCAATAGTGCCAGTGCCAGTTATTTTGTCGTTACCATCGCCAGTATCGATAGTGCTGCCGGAATAGTTGTAGATAGCCCAGCCGTCAGCGATCGTGCCAGTGATTTCGTCCTTACCAGCACCAGTATCCATCGTACCGACGTTAACGATGCCGTAGCCACCTGAGAAAGTGCCATTGCCAGTGATTTTATCATTACCATCGCCAGTATTGATGATGAAATAGTTTTCGAGACCATAACCGCCAGTACCAGTGATTGTGTCGCTGCCATTTCCAGTATCAATGATACTCTGATAGTTTACATTTATGCCAGAATGGAGAGCAGTACCAGTGATTTCGTCGTTACCATCACCAGTATTGATGGTGCCGAGTGAGATAAAGATGCCGTTGCTTGCTTGGCTAGTACCAATGATTATGTCGTTACCATCATCAGTATTGATGGTGCCAGAGTTGTAGATGTCACCCTTAGAAATGATTATGTCGTGACCAGCACCAGTATTGATGATGCCAGAGTTGAAGATGCCGTAGAGATCAGAGCCTGTGATAGTACCCGTGATTATGTCGTTGCCACCAAGAGTATTGGCGAGGCCAGTATTGACTATTGCATCCACCCCTGACGCTGGGACAACATCAGCTTGGTTGGTAAACGTTAGACTTGAAAGTTCGATCGCCATAGGAAAACCTCCGAATTCAGAAACAAATGAAAGAAGGTTAGATGTTACTGCTTATATTTGTATCCCAAGCCACAATCTTCTATTCTCTAGTGTTTTATTTCTTAACACAGTCAAAGCTATTTTGATGAGACAGCTTGCTGATACAGGTTTTCTAGGCTAAAAAAAATTAATAATTGACGGCAATTATTCGGACAGTGAACGGTTTCAACATTAGAAGATAAAATCACATATTCAGCTATAAACAAGCGTTTTGAATCTAAAGTCATGATTGATTACGCTTTGGTTTAACAGGATTTGAACAAATTGCCAGCCTAAACAGAGCCACGAACCTGCTATGTGTGTGACACCACCACATACATCGAACACAGTTTTCGGAGCAATCAGCTTAGAAAAAGTAGTAGGATTAATGACGCTTGCAGGGTCGATGGATGGCAAGGAATTTAAACTTTTCATTGAACAGTTTTTAGTGCGAAATTTAGGGAAAGGTGCAGTCGAAGTCATTTTATTAAAATTTTTACGTTGACTATTTGGAATTATGCAAAGTTCAGCATGGTTTCAAAATCTCCAGTTTATCTGGTAAAAACCACCGTTTCTGTTTTTATAAGGTTGAATCTTCAAAGATAACGGATGCAGTTTAAAGCATCCGTCATCTGAACAAGCTTCTGCCTTGTGACCCTGAAAACTTTGCTACTGATTGCACAGTGCTGTTTCGTGAGTTGTGCTGTTCTAACTCAAAATAGTGAACATCTTAACGTATCCAACCTCGAAGTTGGTAATCGGCATGAACTTTGCGGATGCGTTCAACTGTTTGACGATGGGCGAGAATTTCTGTGTTGTAATTTGAGTCTTTGCTACTTTGGCAAGTTTCCGTATTTTCCGGTCTAGGATTATCAATCACAGCAATAGCTAAACGTAAAAGCCGACTGATCTTATCAAAAGCTTGTACCATGATTTTTCTCCTGTATGAAATATTGGTATGTTCTTATCAAACTTGAAGCATCACTGACTTAAAGACTGAGAATGACTGAGTTGCTCTGCTATTTTCAAATTACCGCAAAAAATCGTACAGCAGTAGGCAAAACTGATTTGCTTATTCATCAAAGTTAGTGACTTGCCATCCCAAGGATTGAAAATGCTTGACAAAGTTAATCTGTGTAAACTCATACATTGTCCTGGCAATGTCATAGGTTGTAACGCCAAGGTTTGCAGTATCGTAAATTGTTAGTGAGCCAGTAAGTTTAAAAAAGCTAAGTTGCAAATGTAGTTCCGTTGTTAAAAACTCAATACGATCTGCATAAGAATCATACACAGAAGAAAAAGTACCTCATTATTAATATAATATTTGTGCAAATTTTCAAGCTGTAATGCCTTTTGTTTATGAATAACGAGCGAAGCTTACATTCATAGACAAAAGGCATACTTCATCTAGTTGACAACCTCATGCTCTGCTTGTGCCGGCTGACCGTTGATTACGATCGATCCGGCAACAAGCGTGGCAGAAGCACTGAGAACGAGAGCAGCAGATGCGAGTGCAAGAAACCGTTTCATACCATTAGTTCTCCTGAGTAGAAAGTTTTTAGATTTTTGCAGGAAGTTAGAAATCTAGTTTCAGCTTTCTGCAAATCGCCGTTGATTGGTATCGGTGGCAATAATTTAATGAAACATGACTGTTAACTGAGTTCGCGCCTGAGAATGACTGAGTTAGGCTGACTTTTGAGCGATTATCATCTAAAATTTGATCACATCAAAAACAAGAATATGCCACGATCGCTCAGGGTTCGCCAAGACTGTATCGGAAGGGTCAAATTATCGGTGAGACGAAACGGCTTTCCAAGCCAGCAAGCGCTAGCCGAGGAGCTGGGCTTAGCTCGTTCTACAGTCGTTAATTTCCTGACGGGTAAACCTGTTGATCGGGCAGTTTTTGAAGAAATATGTCTTAGGCTGTCTGTGGACAGTCAAGAGATTGCTGAAATGGATTTCGATCTTTCAGCAACTGGCAGCCAGAATTTAAGCATTAACGCTGTAAGAAGATCTAGAGACCTAAGAGGTGCTCCAGACGTTTCCTTTTTTTTCGGTAGAGAAGCGGAGCTAGCGACGTTGGAGCAGTGGGTTCTTCAGGAACAGTGCAAGCTAATTACGGTATTTGGGGTTGGAGGAATTGGTAAAACAACCTTGTCTGTTAAGCTAGCGCATCAAGTTGAAGAGAGCTTTGATTACGTGATCTGGCGATCGCTGCGAAACGCTCCCCCGTTAGACGCTCTCTTGGTAGATTTGATTCAGTTTCTGACTCCCACGCCAGTTGCTAAATTACCCGAAACACTAGATGGGCAGATTGCAAATTTTTTAGAATGCCTTCAGCAGCGATGCTTATTGGTTTTAGACAACTGCGAGACAATCCTTCAAGAAGGAGTTCAGGCAGGAGCATATAGAGTTGGGTATGAAAACTATGGCTCACTACTAAAGTGCATTGGCGAAACACATCATCAGAGTTGTGTCGTTCTGACTAGCCGAGAAAAGCCTGCTGAATTAGTTCAGCTAGAAGGATCTAACGCCCCTGTGCGATCTTTGCGACTGAATGGTTTGAGTGAAGTAGAAGGATACAAAGTTTTTGAGGTTCAAGGATATTCTGGCTCAGAAGCTGAATTAGAACCTCTGATTGGGCGGTATGGTGGTAATCCATTGGCCCTAAAAGTTATTTCCACGACTCTTCAAGAATTTTTCGACGGCAATGTTGCTGAACTACTAAGACAAGAAATCCTTTTCTTTGGAGATATCTGGAAGCTATTGAGTGAGCAGTTCAATCGACTGACTGCTGTAGAAAAACAGATCATGTATTGGCTAGCAATTGAGCGAGATTGGACATCGCTGAATGATCTGCGCGAGAACCTTTTTCCAACAGTGACAGCAAGAGAGCTACTGGAAGCACTCAATTCACTACAACGTCGTTCTCTGATTGAAAAACGCTTAGACTATTTTACACAGCAGCCCGTTGTGATGGAATACATCACAAATCATCTGCTTGAGCAAATTTTTCAGGAAATTAAAACGGGTCAAATTGCGCTACTCAATACTGTCGCTTTAATCAAAGCTCAGACCAGGGATTTTGTAAGAGAATCGCAAGTTCGATTGATTCTTGTACCCCTGATCAAGGAATTACAAAAGTATTTCAGAACAGAAACAGCCCTTCGTCAGCGATTAGATACCTCGTTAGAGGCAGTGCGGCATGAGGATGAACTGAAACTAGGCTATGCAACGGGTAACTTTCTCAATCTGTACCGTTTTCTAAATTTGAGCTTTTCAGGATATGACTTTTCCGAGTTAGTGGTTCGTCAAGCCTTTCTACAGGACATCGAGTTGCACGATGTGAATTTTTCGCACTCCGAGTTCATTGATTCGTCATTCACTCAAATTTTTGGTGGGATTCTCTCCATCCAGTTCAGCCCAGATGGGCTGACGCTAGCCACAAGCAGCACAAATTGCGAAATTCAAGTGTGGAGCGTAACAGATAGACAACGCCTCCTAACCCTTCAAGGACATACAAACTGGGTACGAAGAATTTCGTTTGACCCAACGGGCGCACTACTGGCTAGCGCAAGCGATGATGGAACCTTAAGAGTATGGGACTTATTTGAAGGAACGTGCAAAAATGTTCTCAGCGGGCATGGGGATAGTGTATACAGCGTTACGTTTAGTCCTGACGGTCAAGTCATTGCTAGTGCTAGCTATGATCGTGCTATCCGCTTATGGAATGCTAGTGACGGAACTTGTTTAGCCCTGCTCGAAGGTCATTCTGCTGGAGTTCTGGCTGCCAGCTTCAGTCCCTGCGGCAATCTTTTAGCAAGCGGTAGTTTTGACAACACGATCCGAATCTGGGATGCCCAAACGGGAGTTTGCCTTCAGATACTAACTGAGCATACCAACTGGGTGACAGGACTCAACTTCAGCCCCGATGGGCAATGGTTGGCAAGTCCAAGCTGCGATCGTACTATCCGTATTTGGCGAGTGGGTGACTGGCAATGCGTAAGGATTTTGGAAGGTCACACTGGATGGGTTTGGGGAATTTCCTGGAATTCGGATGGTCAGTTACTCACGAGCTGTAGTGCAGACTGCACCGCAAAAATCTGGGATGCTACAACAGGGGATTGCTTACGCTCGTTAGGGGGACACACAACCCAGATTTGGAGAGCAGTGTTTAGTCCTGATGGACAGAGTATTGCAACGGGTAGCGAAGATCAGACGATCTCGCTTTGGAATGTTGAGACAGGTCGTTGTTTAACAACTATAACTGGACACTCTAACTGGGTGCGTTCTCTGGTGTTAAGTCTAGACGGTCAGTTTTTTGCCACCGGGCACAAGGACAAAACCTTGCGAATTTGGAGTAGCGTTGACAATCAGTGCCAGGAGTTAAAAGCGCATGAAACCGGCATTTTGTCGTTAGCTTTCCATCCTGATAACAAACTGCTAGCCAGTGGCGGAATGGATAGCATAGTCAAGGTCTGGGACTGGCGACATAAAAAATGTGTCGCTGTCTTTGAAGGGCATAGTGATGAAGTATGGGGACTTGCGTTCAGCCCCGATGGAAAAACTCTTGCTAGTAGCAGCTTTGATCGAACAATCAAACTGTGGCGATTGCATACTAAGACGTGCTCTGCTACTTTGACTGGGCACAATGATCGCGTCCCCACAGTCGCCTTTCATCCTAGCCGTAGCATTCTTGCTAGCGGTAGCGATGACTGTACGATCAAACTGTGGAATGTTTCCACAGGAGAATGCTACGCCACCCTGACTGGACACAAAGCGCGAGTGGGCACGATTTCGTTCAACCGCAAAGGCGATCGACTCGTCAGCGCTAGCCTGGATCAAACGCTGAAAGTCTGGGATGTCGAGACGGGAGAATGTCTGCAAACGCTGCAAGGGCATCAAGGCTGGGTCATGGGAGCCGTATTTTTCTCTGATAATCAAACTGTTGCCAGCGCTAGTTCTGATCAATCGATTAAGGTTTGGAATAGTCAAACAGGACAGTGCTTAAATACGTTGAGGGGACATACCAATTGGGTTTGGGCTATTGCAGTTAGTCCTGATGACCGAAAGTTGATTAGTACCAGTGAAGATGAATCGATTCGGGTTTGGGATGTGGAGACAGGAGATTGTTTAGCAACGCTGAAGCCTAAACGTCCCTATGAAGGAATGCAAATCACCGGAGTCAGGGGCTTGACCTTGGCACAGGAAACAACACTAAGAGAACTTGGAGCAATATGAAGCGACGACAGGCGCAATTTGTTGGTGAGCCTTGTAGAAAAAACTTTGTGCCAAGGTCGGTCATCAAGACAAGCCGAGAAGAAATTACAGACTTGCCGCTGGCAGTTCGCAAGTACGTTAAAAACGCTCAAGGATATTGGGAACTAGCGGAGGAGGGAGATGCTGTTGAATTGCCTCCAGGATTGCATGGTTATGTTTTCGTTGTGGGTGCTTTGTTTCAAGCTGACGATCGACCTCAAGAAGACGGCACACCACTATACACGGGCGATGGGATGATCTACCGCTTAGGATTTGAGCATAATAAAGCAATTCTCAAAACCAGAATTACAAAAACGCCCTGCTACTACGCTGATATTGCAATTACCGGAGCGAGTGATAACACGGTATGGAAGCCTGAAACCACATTTTCTAAACGACATTGGCTGTGGTCATACTTTGCAGCTTTTCGCAATGGAGGTCCCAGTCGTTTCAGCTTGCTTCTAGGAGGGAGGAATCAACTTAACACTGCATTCCTTCGTGTTGGCGATCGCTTAATTGTCACAATCGATGCAGGTCGTCCCTATGAGGTTGATCCTGATTCCTTAGAACTGATTGCGCCAATCGGATCAACCGACCAGTGGCTGGGCATTCTGCCGATTGTTTCTCGCTTTGTTTCTTGGGTGGCTGGAAGCTATCCATTTGACGTTTATATTAACTCTGCTCATCCTGCTACTGACCTTACAAAAATTGATGGCATTACAGCATCAGAACCAGGGTTTTTTACCACCAATTACTCAACAGGATATAACGGGCTGTACCGAAGACCAGTGAACTGGATATTTGACCAAATCAATAAACTGCTCAAGGGAGAAGCGAACGCTAAGGAACAGTTCGGTCGGTTCACTGACTTGATCTACTATCGCTTTTGGGGTAACGGTTCAGAGTCTGACTACAAAGGAGAATCTTACGATAATGAAACCGATAAGCCTAAAGAACCTCGCTTGAAGCGTTGGCGGCTAGTTTTCGCAGACGGCCCGCAGAAAGACCAACCTATTATCGTTGAACAATCGCTTCATCAAATTGCAATCACAGAACGTTTTATCATCTTTGCTGATATTGCATTTAAGATGGAATTCTCGCAAATCTTTTCACCGTTTTTTGTAGGGTTTCTTAAGTTAAGCTTTTTTAGAAAATATTGGTCATTAGGTGCATTGGTTCGTGCAAAATTTCTACGAAATATTCTGCCTCTGCCTAAAGGAATTTTGTATGTTGTTGATAGAGAAGACATGAAAGAATATGATTTCTGCACAGCAAGTGAGCCACCCAAACCTCTGCCTGCAAAACAGATTATTATACCCTATGAAATTTCTCACTTTGCTGCTGATTACAGCAATACTGAAGGAAAAATTACACTTCATGTTGGTCATCCCAACGGTTGGGATGTAACGGAGTGGATCACAAGATACGATCGCTCTGTTCCAGGAAAACCATGCCTTCGGTCTGATTTAGAGGGAATGCAGGTTGGAACAACAGATCTTGGAGCGTTAGCAAAGTATGTAATTGATGGCAGTAGCGGTGAGATTGAGAAAATTCAAGTTCTTCGAGATGCTGAGGCAACTTGGTCTCCGTCAATCTACACTCATAGTGAACTTTGTCGTGATGACATAGACAACCAGGAAGCACAAGTTAAAAACATTTACTGGATCACTTGGGGGTTTAGTTGGGAGTTAGTTCCGCAGCAGCTTTATGATGTTTACAAATCCAGAGGATACAGGGCAATCCCAATCGAGAACCTCCCCGAACAGGATAAGCCTCTGACCTTGTTGCGACTCGATACTCAAACGATGACGATCGTAGACTCTTTTCAGTTTCCATCAGGATATTTTGCCTCTTCACCTCAATTCATTCCTAGCGCTGCACCGCTAGCTGGGAACGATCCATCTAAGCACGGTTTCATTGTTTGTACTGTCCTATCTGATAACCTAAACAACAAAAAAGAGTCTTGTGACGAATTTTGGATATTTCATGCTGACTGCTTTCAGAAGCCTATCTATCGTTTAAGTGCTCCGTCTGATTGCCAATCACTCAACTTGGCACTAACGCTACATACAACCTGGATGAAGGAGATTCGTAATGAAAGCCAGCAGAAACGATATTCTGACATAAATGTTCGCCAGAATCTACGCAGAGATTCTATTCATGAAGATTATCAAACTCGTTTGGATAACGCTAAGAGTGTTGTTCATGAGTTGTTCAATGATATCGTTTATGAGTATTTTGTTGAACAGCTTTCAGAAGTAGAAGCAACAGATCGGCTGCTACAAGAAAACTATCCCCTCGATAATCCTAAAGACTCCATTTAATCAGGGCTATCGTACAGGCAATGTTAAGGAGTCCATAGTTTGAGGGCAGAACGGCTCCACCCTCAAAAGGCTAGCTTTCAAGTATCTAGCGGATTCCCCAGTCTACAAATAGATCGCGAGGATCATATCGACGTAGAAGAGCAACTAAATTTTTCAATTCTGGTTCTGTTCCCACACAGACGCAGCCTGCGCTCCCTGGAGAACTACTCCGGTTCCAATCCATGTGGAAGCCAAAATTGTCACGATCGTCAGGTCGCGTCTTGATAAGAGGAACCCAAACTGGACCAATCCCGTTTGCCTCATGGAAATGTACATCTTTGTAGTTATCCTTGCCACCAGCAAAATCAATGTCTCCAATGGTATAGCGCGCTTGAGGAATAGGCTCAAGATTCATAGGGAAGCTCAGTGGATCTTCAGGAGATCTAAACTCCTGTGCTCCAGGTGCGCCTGAAATCACATCAAGCTCCGCGAGAACTCTTCCCTTTGGATCAACAAACTCTAGCAGCAACTTCTCAAGACCCGCATATGCCGTTGTACCAGTACGGGTCAAACGACAGTAAACTCGCTCCAACATCGGAGGAGGCACACGTCGCACAGCGTTCGTCAATGCCGTTGCCAAGGCTGCCTTTGTTTTGGGTCCAAACTTTCCATCTACTTCGAGATCGTTTTCGCCTTGGAACCATTTGATCGCCTCTTCAGTGACGGAAGTATACTTACCAGGCTGAATGCCATCGGCAAGGTATCCAAGCTTTCCTAATGCACAATTCAAAATGAAGCAATCTTCGCCAGAATTTCCAATGACCAAAGTGCGATTGATCTCTAGTGGAAGTTTTGGTTCCTGCCAAGGGGTGTCTGGAAATGTAGTATCTGGTGTGGGAGTAATAGTGCCAGGAAACCCATCTCGTCGAAATAGCGCTTCTTCTTTATTGCGACGAATGACCAATCCTGGAAGAACTTTGCCATCTCCATGAATCCAGCGAGCAAACTCGCGTGCGGCACCTTCATAGTCCTTGCTATTGAGTTTCTTCAGAAGTGTTGAACCCTTTAAGCCTTTAGTCTCAGTTCCCACGTTATATGCAAATGAAACTAGACCATCAAACATTCCTTGAGTCAAATCAACCTTGCACAGTGTGTTTACTGCATCTGCTTTCTCGTCTACTTCCACCTGCAACCACCGTGCAGCATCAGTTTTAGTAATTACATCTCCTCTTTTAACAGGTCTGCCCACATCAATGTGAAAAATTGAACCGTACCCGATCGTCCAGACTCCAACTGGATCAGCATATGCTTCAATGTTTCCATCTGGAAGCTTGCGGTACAAACCTTCTGATTCTTTGATAAGAGCCAAACAATCTTGACTGGGGTTCCGAGCCATAAATACTCCTTTTTGCAGGTAGCAAAACTTTGGGACACTTCCATCAAAATTTGCTGCTGCCTGAATTGAAGGCTGAGAATGGCTGACTTACAGAAATAGCATCCTTATAAAAGCGATTGTGCGCTCAGGTTTGTGGGGCGACAACATGGGGTATAGCCGAGATAGGCGCTTGCATAGGACACGACGTAAAAATCTTGGCTGGTTCAACTCTTACGGGCTACCCGTGGATTGCGGTTAGTGCGTCTTATCGGTTCGCTCAATCGCGGGATGGGTGCAGTTCGGGCGAGCGCGGGTCATCGTGGCTTTGGTTACAGCAACCTTGGCAACTGTCTTCGTCGATTGCGATTTCGATCGCCCTCAATCTCCTTCAACTTCCACCTGCAACTC
The DNA here is from genome assembly GCF_036705305.1 of Microcoleus sp. B3-D7. Lineage (NCBI taxonomy): Bacteria > Bacillati > Cyanobacteriota > Cyanophyceae > Oscillatoriales > Microcoleaceae > Microcoleus > Microcoleus sp. B3-D7. The sequence goes on from NZ_JAUBUE010000050.1 coordinate 33,606, forward strand.
ATACACTTAGTTATTCAAGCGTTGTCGAATGCTCGTAGAAAGACGGCGTAAAATCTCAACCGGAATAGCGTAGAAAGACTGCTCACTGTAAAATTGCCCACTCTTGGGCTCCGGTCTTCGGTCTGTCCAAAATGTTAAAAGTCCTATAACCTCTCCTAACCGATTTAAAAGGGGAGCACCGCTGATTCCTCCTTGAAGTTGAATGCTGACCTCTAGCACTCGCTCAGTACAGAATTGATTCTGTCGGATTCGGTTAACCAGTCCAGTATTGCAATAAAGATTTTCTTCAAATCCACCACTTTCAGGAGATGGAAAACCAACCGTCATAATTCGTTCTCCTACCTCAACTAATTCCGAAAAACCTAATCGCAAAGGCACGATAGGTGACTGTTCTGATACTACTAAATCTAGAATTGCTACGTCATCTGCTCCCCAAGTAGGTAAATGAATGGCTGCAACTTGGCAACTACCTTCTTTTGTGACGACGCAAATAGCTTCTGGCGCCACACATTTTCCTGTTACTCGATCTATGAGAACGTGACGGTTTGTTGCCACCTGACTATAACCAATAGCAAAACCACTACCACTTGCAACAAGTCCTCCTAAATTGACTTGAATCCAAACAACTGAAGAGGCATAGATAGAAACTGAGCGATTGAGGTTTTCAAAATCGGGACTGTGAACTTTCAATTCTTCAGCGCGGTCTAGAAGTAGGGATGTATAAGCTTGATGTTGTCGGGAACGTGCTAAAATTTCTAGCTTCAATTCAAGCTGAGGTAAAGATAAGGGAGCATTGATTCGCTGAAATTGGGCGAGTGCTTCTGAGTAACGATTCAGGCTAATAAAGTATTGAGCGAGCGCTTCGGCATCTCCTTCAGGATTAATAGAGAGGTTCTCAATTGTACTCAGCCATTTGTGGTAAGTTGCAGAAATCTCTGTGATATTCAGCATAGCATCGCGGGCTCGCAGGAATAGTCGATCGCCCTCATCCACCAACTGTTGCACTTGATTTTCAAGTTCTGTAGAACGCCAATTGAATGAACTATAGCTCTGTAGCCAAGTTTGTATACTCCGGCTCAAAGTACCCCATTGATCTAGGGCAAGCCTTACTTTCATCTCTGCTTCACTGCGACCGCGATAAACCTCAAAAAAGACCTCATTATCTCTATCCGTTGGCAAATATTGCTCTCTGTACCGCTCATAAGAGCGAAGTCGTTCCTGTAAACGAACCGACAATCCAAGAATATCGGTCTGCTCTGCCTCACGAAGTATAACTGTCAATTCTGCCACAAGTTTTTCTAATCGTCCAAGCATTGTTTGATAAAGCTGCGAATCTCGAAATCTACCCTGAAGAGAAGCCGTTTGAGCAGGTGTCAATAGATGAGAATCGGCGATTGTAATGCTCTGTTGATTTCCAGTGGCAGCATCGCGGGCAGTTACAGTTAGCAGGCAATTAGCATCAATTTTAAACGTGACATCAATTTGGGGAACACCTGCTGCTGCCAAGGGAATGCCTTGCAGGATAAATTGTCCAATCTTGAAATTTTCTTCAGGAATCGGCGATTCTCCCTGAAAAACTTCAATTCGGACTTGAGTTTGATTATCTTCTATTGTTGTATAGCGTTGCGTTTTATCTGTAGGAATAGTGGTGTGTTTAGTAATGACTGAATCAAACTTGAATTGTCCTGGTTCAGTTTGGCATTTGATGCCAAGACTAAATGGTACAGCATCCAACAATAACCATCCGGGTAAAGCATCCATCAAAATAGCAGCTTGTAGGACGGCTCCCCGCGCCACCGCAGTTAGAGGATCGACATCTGAACCAGGTGTGAGTTTAAATACACTTTGAATACAGCGATGGACAGCAGGCATAATTGCTCCTCCGCCGATTAATAGAATGCGATCTGGTTTGTGAGTGATTTTTTGGCAGGCTGCTTGAATCCGTTCTAACCAAGATGATGCAAGATGTTCCAGCTCTGCTCGTGTTAAGGTCAACTCAACATTGCGATCGCCCACAAGTTGCGGTAAGTCGATTGTCCAACTATTGCAAGCAGAAAGTTCTATTTTTAGTTCTTCACAAGCTTGACGCAAACGAGTGGCGGCTTGACTATTGCTGTAAACTTCTTGCCCAGTTTCTGCTGCAATTACGCCTATAAAATGAGCATATAATAGCTCATCTAAATCGGCACTACCAAGGGTATTATCTCCCTCAATAGCCAGCACTTCAAAAACATTTTGATCTACTTCTATAATCGATAAGTCAAACGTACCTGCTCCTAAATCAGCAACTAGAATTGTTTCATTTTCCCTTTGTTGGCGAATTCCTTGAGCCAAACACGCTGCTGTTGGCTCGTGAATGAGCCGGATAATGTTGACATTTGCTAAGATTCCAGCCGTTCGGGTGGCTTGTTTCTGCGCGTCATTAAAGTAAGCTGGGACGGTAATCGCCACATTAGCTAATGGAATGCTCGGAGGATGCTTTCTCAGAAACTCTTTCACCCAATCTGAGGGTGGAGCTTGACCCATCACACGAATCGCTCGCGCAGAAACTTTTTCGCCAATTTTTTTATACAGATGCTCTCTGGCTAACTCACGGGTATGGTTAATGATGCGGGCAGCTATTTCTTCTGGACGATAATCCTGACCTCCTGCTCTAAATTTTCGCTCGGTTCCCATCTCCCGCTTAGCTTTAGTAATAATGGCACGAGGAGACTTGCCTAGTAATTCTAAGATTGATAAACCAATTAATTCCCGTCCTTGCTGGTCGATCGCAAAGACCGATGGAATTTGCCGCCGCCCCTGCCATTCTACGACCTCTGGCTCACAGCTCCGCTTGTTGTAGACACAGACTACGCTATTGCTTGTACCCAAATCCAGCCCAATTGCATCAATATAGTCTGCCAAAACTTCTCGGCTGGCAGCTTGTACCCAGGCAAATGCCTGGTCTTCAAATCTACGCCGATCCAGTACCTCAATCCCAGGAAGCTCGATTGCCACAATATCTAGCCACTTCTGCTCAACCAGATTGCGCTCTCCTAAATCTCGTATCCGACGCCATAACCGCGCTTTTTCATCGGTTGCTCGTTGAGGATCGCTGGCTTTTGCTGCACAAAGTTCTGCCAGTTGCTCGACTCGCCCTGCTTTTGTTAGTAATTCTTGAAAGCGGTCATCAAAAATCACTTGCTCATCACCAAGCTGTTGCCGACGCAATTGGGCTGCCCGCCAAAACTCTGTTGCCTGCTCGTACATAGCGATTGCCTGCTCCGTTTCTCCTAAACCCTCGTAGAGCAGCCCTGCCATGAAAAAGTCTCCTCCCTGTTCCAGAAGCTGTGCTTTTTTGAGAGGATTTGGAGCATCGGGCTCCGCAGCTTCCAAAGCTGAAAGAGCCTGACCAAACGCACTCGCTTTCTCGAACAATAAAGAGGCTGCAAAGTAATCTTGGGCTTTTTGGGCTTGCAATCCAGCTTCCAAATAATTTCCTGCTGCTTCTTCCAATAGGCTCCTTTGTTTAAAAATTGATGTTGCAGATAAACCTTCAGAAGCCCTTAATTCAGCTTCAAAAGCGGAACGGGCTGTTCTGACTACTTCCGATAACAAGTGTTGGGTGCGGTTAGCCTCAGCCTGTATGGTTGAATCTTGGGATTTGCTGCGCCAAGCATCTCCTACCGCTTTTAGCAAGCGAACAGCGGACAAAAATTCAAGACGTTCTAAGTGAAACCGGACTGCATTATCTATTGCCTCTCGAATCGATCTTATCCAGTCAGAACTAACAACAGGAGAGTGTTGGATCGCAAGGTCAAACTGTCCCAGTTGTTGGTAACAATTGCTAGTGCCTTCTGGGTTGTCTGCTTTCTGAAAGTGTAATAGAGCTTCTGCATGATTACCTTCCTCCCAGAAACTTTCAGCCACTTTTTGGTGCGCTAGGGCGATCGCCTCAGTATCTCCCCACTGCTGCGATAATGCCAGCATTCTGAGCGCAGCATTTTTACCTGTTACACACTGGAGATAGCAGATTGCACTGCGGTAGTCCAAAGCCGCTTCTGCCAATTCTGAGGCCCGTTCGTAATAACGCAGAACAGCATATACCTGGTGAATTTGAGGCAGGTCAGCAGGTTGAAATTGCGTGAAAAAGTCTCTCCAGGAATCAAGAAGCCCAAAAGAATGCTTTTCTAGAAAGATTTTAAGAATGGAGGTAAGTTCTGCTGAGGTGAGTAGCCCTTCATTTCGTAGCTCTAGCAGTCTGACCAATAGCGCATTAGTGTCGCCCAAGGAAGCCAGTTTTGTGCAAATCTGTTGCTGTACTTGTCGAATAGATGCCTGTTCATTTAACCGTTTGGAAAGTCGCCATGCTGCATTAAGACCCTGAGTTGTCTGAGGTGTTGTGTCTATCAGGATAGAAAGTGCTCGTCCAACTGGAATGGTTGATCTGAAAACTTGGTTATCAAAAAGCGGATCGAACCTGACCACAATCTGAATTACCGAGAGTGCATCGCATTGGCTAGCCAGAGACAAAGCTTTGGCATACGTCGTCCAAGCTTTGCCCCGATCTCGATCGTCCAATTGTTTTTGTAGCGTGGTACAAGTCCGGGCTAACCGTTCCCTCAATGCCCACAGCTTGTTCCAAAACCGCTTTAAGACTTGCAATATTCGGCGTATACTTAGATTCCAGTTAGCCATATACGATATCCGATGCGAGGATTTTAGTCATTATTAAATAAATAACTCTTAAAGTCAACTCATAAAATTCATAACTTTGACTTCAGAATAGTCATTTTTATCGGCAAAATAGATCTCTGAGGCTGAGATAATTATTGATTAAGCCTCGTTACGATTCCCGATTCTGCTCGTTGACTCCTGATGAACTGCTATTATTGCAAGAATTTAAAGATACAGCAATGAGGTCGTTCGCCATTCAGGATATGCCCCCTGATGATGCCCTCCAACAAACTGCTGAAAAGTTGCTGATTAAAGTGCAATCAAGGGCTTTGAAACTGAAGTAATTGTCGCTCGTGTCTCAGTAGTTTGCTGGGGCTTTCTGAAAGCATTGACCGCTTACACATCAGGTCGGGTTTAGAATGGATGAACTGACTAATTTTTCAAGTGAGACGTGGATTTTAATAAAGGCTAAAGGGGAAGGGAGGTATGTTGGCTCTCAAGTATAAACCAACAACCACAACCCATCCCCACAACCAAAACTCTCATTCTTGCAGGAGATTGCAGAAAAGCGTTATCAGTAAAAAATCAAGGGTCTTTTAGGACAGAAAAACTTTTCTGTTGGGTCGCTGTCCCATACCTCCCAAATAGACTGCTAAGCGACCACAATTGTTTGACCATTGGTTAAACTGCTGAAGTCATAGGTTGTGCTACCAGCTATGAGTTTTTCAAACTCGGAAGTTTTTATAGTGCCACTACTACTGGTAAAACTCACCACGGTTCCCAATATTTCAACGGTATAGCGACCTGACGTTAATTCCAGCGCATCTTGGTCGTTCCCTGCATACAAAGTAGCATAACCAGAACCCCTGATATAGTCTGTACCTTTTCCTAAAAATATGCTGCCAAAGCTAGAAAAGCCGCTATCAGTAGTAATGGAGTCCGCGCCCTTACCAGTATTAATAGTACCGCTGTTGGCGATGGTCGGGCCAAAGCGATTATCAGTCCTAATGCCAAGAATTATATCATCGCCATCCCCAGTATTTATGGTGCCGGTATTGGAGATGGCGATGCTGTAAGTGCTAGTACCAGTGATTATATCGTTGCCATCCCCGGTATTGATGGTGGAGGAATTAGCAATGGCGTCGCCCTGAGTTGAAATGCCAGTGATTGTGTCGTTACCCTCGCCGGTGTTGAGAAAAGACGAATAGAAAACCGTGCCAGAATACCCACCAGTGCCAGTGATTGCGTCATCCCCTTCCCCAGTATCAATGATGGAACCATTGATGGAACCAAAACGTAAGCCCATGTATTCGCCAGTACCCCCGATCGTGTCGTTACCGTTGCCAGTCTTCATGATGATCTGGCTTTGCAAGTTGGGGTTGTTTGAATTATGCTCGATTCCTACGCTCAAAAAACCCTGGGCAATGCCAGTGATTATGTCATCACCACCACCCGTATCAATGGTGCCTCCTTCGTTGAAAATGCCATTACTATCACGATCGCTCGACCTGTATTTTCCTTGTTTGTAACGGATGCCGAGGATTAAGTCGTTACCCTCACCCGTATTGAGCGTACCCGTGTTGTGGATACCGCTGACCGTGTAGTCGTAAGTATCAGGAATTGAGTCGCCGTAGTCTGCCGCAGCAACGATTAAGTCGTTACTATCACCAGTATTTAATGTCCCGCTGTTGTAGAAACCGCTAATCCTTGTGGGAGTGCTGCTAATACTATTACTAAGGGTTAATTCCTTGCTCGCAAGAGTATCAGTGAAGTCGTTATTAAGTATTTCTTCGTCCCCAGACACGCTGACCAAATCACCCTTCTCGGGAAAGATTATACTTGAAAATTCAATTTGCATAAAAAGACCTCGTAATTAAAATTAAAGCGAAACAATTATATGTCACCATTATAGCGGTATCACCCTTCAGTCTAATTTCATCTCTTAGCATAGCCAAAACTATTTTGAGAAAAAAACTTGTTTCTATTTTTTTGGAAGTAGCAAGAATTAATACTTAGCTGCTAGGATTATAACCCTCAAAAATTTTAACAGCGAAATACAAGTTGGTGGCATATTCAACTACAAACAATAGTCTTGAATCTGAAATATGGTTTATTCTGGCAAGAAGGATTGGCAGCTTTGTTGGAAATCGCAGAAACTGTTTCTCGATCGGCAACAACTTTTTGGATGCTTCTCAGAAAAACTGAATTTTGCTCAGTTCGCTGTTGCTTTCTTGTGAACCAAGCAGCAAAAATGCAATAACTGTACCTATTAATGCCAAGGATTATTTGCCAATTTTAATCAGGTTCGCTAAGTAAAAGTAATTTCACAAATGACCACTTTACTATAGCGATCGCAAATAATTTGTAAACTGCACTCGAATATGGTGCCGGCACTACGACCATTCTGGCTTGGTTGGATTTACGAATGAAAGACGATCGCTATATCTGTAGACTGAGATGAAATCTTCAGAACCGATGAGATTGGGAGCAACACCTATCAAAGAAGCTAAAGCTTCACCGCTGCCGGCTACTGTAATTAATGTGCCGTCAGTTCCCGGCGAAATTGATAGCTGTCGGAAGGTCAAGCCATTGATTAATTGCACGGTATCTTGAGACTTGGCGAAATCAGCGATCGTATCAACTCCCAACCCGGCACCTAAAACAAATAGATCGTTTCCCCAACCGCTGTTGAGAGTGTCAAAACCTTTGCCAGCATTGAGGATATCGCTGCCATCGCCCCCAGCAAGGATATCGTTGCTCTAACAGCCTTGGCGTTTGCTATACTATCGCCTTGGCATTGTAAATTTTAGCTTGTTAGCAATCTGGCGAATGTGTTCCTTATCCGCAGACAACATAAGGTGATTGTAGTTTGTCCCATTCAGGCGAATAGGTGTGGGATAGCGGATAATCAGCGTTGCCATTCTTTCCATTGTCCGATCTTGGTCAGAGGAAGGCAAAATTAAACACGCTGGGCGGCCCTGGATTTGTAACCTCTGCATCTGGGGACGAGTACCATAGGGATTTAGTCTATGATTCAGTGCATCCTTACAAACATTCTGAATCGTTGACGGTGGCGGTGACAACAGCCCCGTTATCTGGAAGAATCCATCCGCCCCGCTGAAGCGTTCTTCATAGCCCTTTGTAGGTTGCCAATTGCTGGGGTAACTAAAGGTAACACCATACGTCGAATTCTTGTATTGCTTTGTACTGGGAGCAGGTTTACGTGAAACTTGCTTTTGACCAACTGATGGGGAAAGCTGACTACTACTGCTATCTGGGGAGAGTATTCCCGTTAGTGGCACGAAGGTTAAAACTCCTAGACTACACAAGAGTGAATATCGAAAAACAATGTTTTTCATGGATTTTGTCGAAATACTCTACAAGGCTTACGCAAACAGCCAGAAATCGCCCTTTTTTCAAGGACTGTTTAGTTATTCAACAATCTCTGTGAATTGGAACAATCCCGAACTGTTTTACTGATACCTTCCATTCGCATTTACCTAAATCCGGTTTTTATAGCATTTCCTGTTTTTGGCAGCTTTATGGCTTTAGGAGGTTTTGCAGCTTTTCAAAGAAGGAATAAGCAATTGAAAGGGCTGGGCTCGCGTCCTCGGTAACGGCTAAGCGCTCTCAATTATCTAGCAGACTTTCAGAGTTATGCTTCAATCTCCCTCAACTTCCATCTCTAACTGATACATCCGCAAACTCGGATGTTCGCCAATCAGCCGCCAGCAATATCCCTCAACCGTTGGTGAAGGTCGCGCTCCTTCTTGGCGATACAGGAATATCGGCTCGTTTCTCATCAATGCCGTGAATATCTCTCGTTCCCTATCTTGACCATCGTCCCAGATGAGGTGAGCTTTGCCAAAGTACCCAGCGCCCATCAAACTAGCAAAGAGCCATTCCATGAGAGCTTGCTGCTCGTCTTGGTTAAGCGTGGATTGACCGTAGGTGTCGATTATGGGGATTTCGGATTTGGGTCTGAACGAGGCGAAAATGGCGGTGGCGAGGTTGAGGTACTTTTTCATAGGTCGGTGGAGATACGTCTACTTCTAGTAATTGGGATGAGAGATATTGTTCGGTCGATCGCACGTTGCGCTCTCGACCAGTTAGAGGGCTGTTTTAAAAGTTATCAACCAAACGATCGAATTAACAGCAAACAAAAAGGTATAAAAAATATAGCGTTGCACAATTTGAGGATGATGCTTGTGGGGTGTTCCGCTTGCTATGAAAATACACGTCTTTGGGCAGAACACCCATCCCACAAAACAATCAAAATCATCCCGCAATTATGCAACGCCTTAAAGTATGCTCTTATTGGGGCTTGCGGTGCCAATTTCCGTCGTCCCCCTTCTCGTAATCACGTTTTACTGCACTCCAAGCGACTCGGAATGCACTCTCTTCTTCACCATATTCTTCTAAAGCATTGTTAAAAGCTGCTCGAAAAATTTCTTGAGCGTGCTTAGGTAAGTGATCCTTAACGGACGAGGGTAAGTCATCAATCTGTTCGTAAGGCATTGTTCATCTCCAGACTATTAAAACTTTATGAGAAGAGTGAACACTAATGGTCGCGACGGGTAAATTTTGCGATCGTGCGATCGAAACTTACGGTCGCGCCGCCAGTTTCCACAATCTCCTGATGGCGGATAAGCGAACTCAATGGTGAAAAAGTCAGCAGTCAAAGAGAGCGGCAATATTTCAGACGAATGAACCGATAGCCAATCGCTATTTTAGTAGTTTAGACTGATTAGAAGCAGTTTTATACCAACGGTGTCAAAAACTATTAAATCTCAAACACCTGAGAACGCGGTTTGACTAATTTCTATGGGTAGCCGGAACCAAAAGCTTTATCCATGTAAGGCGAGATGCGCTGCCAGCAAGCTCGCTCACAACTCGTTCCCGAACTCGCAATTGAGCGTGTCAACTGTGGGCTATCTACTTTTTCCCCACGACGTGAAAGAAGTCCCCGGCGCGCATTAATTGCCGAGCGAGATTGCGTGCAGTTGCTCCCACATGAACCGAGCGACAACATCAATGAGAGAAACGTTGTTTTTACCCGCGACTATCGGCTCGATCACTCGCCCATTAACACCAGAGTTCGCGCATGAAAACTTACGCTCTGATTTGTCTGGCTAGAGGTGTTAATTAACTGCAGATCATATCACAGTCAATCAACTGGACACGATATTAGTCGTCTACCCAACAGCGTAGGAAATAAGCACTCTTTATCTCTTACAGTTTTAGGTAATTTTAGATAAGTTTGATAAAGTAGTTATCAACCAAACGACCGAATTAACAGCCAACAAAAAGGTATAAAAAATATAGATTGATGGAGCGCACATGGCTCTCCATAAAGAAGGCATTTTAAATATTTTCAAAGAACCGAGCGGATGAACTAGACCTTCCGGTATCGAACGGGCATTAAAACTTTTATCTAAGGCGCTTTCGTCATTCAAAAATTCGGTAACGGCAGCGGCTCTTTGCATATAATAAAATTGCACCCTCCAATAGGTAGCTTCTAAAAACCAAAAACCAAAAATTATAACGTATCCTAGCGGAACCAACGCATTTATTTTGTTGGCAAATACCCAACCAATCAACGCTATCCAAATGGTAATCGCGGCAGTTTTTAATTGCATCAAGATTGTTGTAAAGTTAGCTATTTTTTTCTCTACTTCCTCTGCTCCTTTTTGCAGCATTGCTAGCTGAAATTCAAATCGGTCCATATTTGATTGGGGGATGGCTGATGGTTCCTACATAGTTTCTAACTTTAAAATACCAAATTGCAGCAGTTTTATTTCCCGAATGGCTGTCCCCACCACTGCCAGCATTCTTTGTTGAAAGGCGATCGCCACTTGTAGATAAGCTCCGATTCTAACTGGAGCCGCTGTTTTCGCTTAGCTGGCGCTCCGTACCAGAAGGCTATAGCCACGCTCACCTCCAGGGAATAACGCCGATGCAGTTCGATGTAGTTGCCAATGTAGCTGTGACAATCGTGGCTCATCCATCTTTGTTTGGGAGTGCGCTCTGTTTCTCCCACATACAAAACCAACGGAAGCTCATTATCAATCACAAAATAGAGGCAAATACGATCGCCCAAATCCGGTTTCTCGCAGAATGAAAGGTTGTGCAGTTCCAGGGCAAAGGGGTCTATGTTGTTGGAGTCACAAGGATTTGGCGCTAAATCAAATAGTGTTCCCTGCTGCGATTGCGAGGTGGCTTCAGATTGTTGATGTTCAAAAATGCGTTGTTTCCAAGACTCTAGCGCCTGGGAACTCATGGTTAGCTGAGGAGATTTAGCATAGCTGGGTTTGGGTTGAAATTCAGGAAAAAGTTCGAGTTGTGGCACGGATTCAAAAGATTAGTTGGACGATCGCTGCGGTAAAGTTTAGCTCAATGGAATTCTACCAAACATCACGCTTCCAGTAGTAATCTCTCCAAATATGGAACGGATACTGTCACAATTATACCAAAATTCTTGAAAACCTCAGATAATCCATAAATAAAATCAGCAAACTCTGGAGATTTTGTCACAGATTTTTTTGCTATTCTAGGTTCATGAAGCTTTATTTTGCCCTGTTTCGGAAACGGTCGCATTCATGTTGCCTATCTATTCGATCGATTCTTAGCTATTCATAATCACAGCAGTTTATGAAGAAATACTACGTCAGCTTTTGCACTTCTTACGGGCTGACAATCCAGGGAAAAGGAAAATCATCATGACCGGGATTCTTGTTGCGGGTTACTTAGCAATCCAGTTGTGCTTCGCTTTTGGGTGATGATGTTTTGTTCCCGAACTATGAGAATCTACCCTCATCATTATTTATCAATCCAAGAAAGAGTTCTGCCCATGTCTGGATGTTCGCCTTGTTCCAGACTTTTGCAAATTAGGCACAATCTGAAAACTCACTGTGAAAACTGATGAATCTAGAGGAATTAGTAAAGTTTCTGAAATATGAAACTGACCTCAACAGATTCTTTGATTCAACTGCGGGGTACTATTTTCAGAACCAAGTGCTTCCTTCGCCAACCGAAGCTCAAAGAATAAAAATAGCTCTAGCTATAAGCGACCAGATAGAAGGCAAGCACCCGCAAAGTACCGACGCAATCTATTTAGCAGCATATAAAATTGCAGAATCTGTTTAGCTACTGCCCACTGACCTCTCATGCTACTGGGAGGTCAGAACTCATACTACTCTAAAACAAATGGCAAGAAATTTAAGTGCTTACAATGTACCAGCAAACTGCTGTTATTCATGCCCGTTTGGTGGGAAAAAACCGATCGAACTCTCCCCCGATAGACTCGCATATTATTACGAACAACTCCTCAATGGTGGCTCCCAGCACTTATGCCATAGCGCAGAAAAAACTATCTGCCGAGGCGGACGGACTATCCAACTCCGATGGTTCTGTTCGATCGGTATCATTGAAGAACCCACCGCTGAAGCTTTCAATCAAGCTGTTGCAGAAGTTGAATTGAAGAGAAACAAAAACGATGGAAACGGTAGAAACACTAGAAACGATGGAAAAACAGAAAACATCTCAGAAACACATTGATTTGTTTCTGAAACCCAAAGATTGTTTCTTCTTGTACAATCCCTTTAATTGGTGTCCGGGTTGGGCGCTCGGTCAAATTGAGCTCCCGATTCCTACTAGCTATTCCCGTTGCTTGACTTTGGTTCGTGATGCTGAAGGTGGCTGTCATTGGGTTTCTGCTAATAAAGTTGCCATTCGAGGCGAGAACCATCGTCAAACTCATCTTTTTGAAACTTACTCAGCAAATGCTTTCGATTGGGCCAAAATCAACACTTTTAAACCAATTGTCTGGTGATTCTATGGAAACTTTAAAAATTACTCAAGAACACATTACTTGGTTTCCAGAACCAAACGACTGTTTCTTTCACTATGGAAATGTTTGGTGTCCGGGTTGGGCGGTTGGTGCAATTGAATTACCGATCGTCCCCTGCTATTCCCGTTCCTTTACCTTAGTTCGGGATTGTACTGGCGAAAGTCATTGGTTTTCTGCCAACAAGGTTTTGTTTCGCGGTGACAGTCATTTATTCGACAGTTACATCGGAAACAGTTTCGATTGGACAAGAATCCACACCTTCAAGCCTCTTGTTTCCTAAATTTTTACCTGACAGCAGCGTTTTGCCAGTTCGCTACTGGTTTTTTTATGTCAAACTCCCCCGTTTGCAACGCTAATGCTGATGCTTTTTCTTTAATTCAGCACATATTTGTTATCTGTTACGCCTATTATTCGATCGGTGCTGCTACCGAATCTGGTACTATCTTGTTCTTGGCTGACTATGAAAGTCCTGAATGGATTACTGATTTTGAAGAAGCCTATTTCTTCGAGTCTAAGGAAAAGGCAGAACAAGTAGTTGCGACTCTACAAAACAACTTCAAAGTCAATAATTTCCCCAAAGATTCTGTCTCGGTTATTCTAGTTATACCAAATCCGGTTATGATAGACTACTTATAATCACATAAAAATAAAAAGCGATGCCGAAAAAAGCATATTTGG
>NZ_JAUBUE010000108.1:0-3906 GCF_036705305.1 Microcoleus sp. B3-D7
TCTGTGATTTATTGCGTAAGCGTTGCTTGCCGAAGCCATCGCCTCCCTCTTGAAAAACTGTCCGGAGTATTGATAAGCATAGGTTAGCAATTGGGATAAACCCATCAATGCGTTGATTCCAGAATTTTTAGATTCAATCACCAAAACCCAAAAATATGTATCGCTTCTGATGGGTTTTATCCTGTTGACAGCTAAGATATCAAACCGTCCTTTAATGATAGTATCTTCCTCTTCAATGCTAATTTCGGCTATGTCTTGTTCTAAACTAATTTTGATCGGGCGGCGGTAGAAGCCAGCCAATCGCATTAGGGGAAAGGTAGTCAGAGCTTTTACCAGTCCTTCAGAAACTCGATCAGTTGAAATGTAGTCATCGAAGTCATCCCTAATTTGTATAATTTCCTGCTGTTCGTGTTCTGTCATATCGTCAAGGGATAACAGAGAGGTAAATGAGTTAGTGTACTGTTTTTGAAAGCCGAACAGACGGTGTACTTCTGATAACGTTAGGTTTTTGGCATTAATAGTTGTCGTCATATTTTGATAGTTATTTAAGTTTTAGTTAGAATTGTAACATAGAGATTGCGGTAATCAACTTGCACCATTCTTAGGAACAGGCAAGATGCCTGTTCCACAACATATCAAGTTTCTTGTGGGGTAGACCGGAGAGCCGGCACATATTCTTAGGAACAGGCAAGATGCCTGTTCCACAACATATCAAGTTTCTTGGGAAGTATGCCTCTTGCCTGCCCATGAAAGTAGACGCAATTTCAATCGTCGGGTGACAACAAACCTAATCTATCCTTTCTATCACAATCCCATCAACTATTTCATAACCCCAATTAAAATGTCGATTTGCCAACTGCTCGGCCATGTCATATTCGCCAAAATTGCATAGTTCAACTAACATTTGATATGCTTCATCTCTTTCTCGCTGCAACCTTTCCCCCCGCAGTTTTTCTCTCTCTTCCTTAGAAGGATTGGGTCGCTCTTCTCCCAGGGGATTGATATCGCTAATGGCTTTCATATCAGCCTCATTAAAAAGGGATTGATTCGACTATTTCGCCGTCAACTATTTCGTAGCCCCAGTCGGGGTTGGCAGCGATTTGTTTTTCAACTATACTTCGGCCGAGAGGAGTTTGGTAAGCTTTTTGCAAAGAGGAAATACTGGGGATTTCGGCGGCGGTTGGTGGCTCTTTTTGTTCGAGTTTTGGTGGTTCAGCAATTGTTTCAGATGTGGATTGATTTAAGCCGGATTGAGGCGCGATCGCCCCTAACTTCCGCATAACGCTATCCTTGGTGATTTGCGGTTTTTCATTGAAGGAAGAGGGCAGATATGGTGTGTCAACGCCCTGCTGTTTTGCTTTGAGCGCATCATCAGCAAGACGATCGCACTTTCGCAGAAATCCCTCCCACAAATCTTTGCCCAAAACCGGGTTTCTCAAGTCAGCACGAGCTTTAGAGACTGCTGCTTCTAGGGGTTCGCCTTTGTGTACGTAATACTGAATTCGCTCTTCTTCAAAAGCAGGATAAGGCACTTCCGGCTCGATTTCCCAATCTCGCTTAACTTTTTGACTTTCTCCTAAAGGAATTCCGGCGATAAATTCATCCCAAAAAGTTGAGGTTAAGCCTTTTGTCATGCTGTCAATAATTTTAAATGCCCATCCAGAAGGATTGCCAAATCCTAAGCTGCGCTCTTGAGCATATGCTTCTAAAGCTCGCTGAAAGTTGTGCAGTTGTTCTTGGGAATCCCAAGGGCCGCTAAATCGGTAATTAGGCGTGACAGCAACGGCTATTTGCTGGCGGGGCTGCCCGAAATATTTGTCGGTTTTAACTACATGATTTGGGGGTGATGTTTCGCGGAAGATTGCTACAGGGTGATTGTTGTTTTCGCGGCTTATCGGTGTTATAATATCTGGCGGATTCGGTGTCTCAAAGTTATTGAGTTTTTCCTCGAAAGCATCAATGTCCGCCCAGAGTTCTAGGGTATCCGTGTGGGGATTTATTAATTTTTCTTTCAGGAGCGATCGCATTTTTAGCTGCTTTCTCGCTAATTCCTGTTCTTCCTGATTTAAACCCGTTGCTTTTTCTATTTCTGTGCTGTTAGTTTTCACCCATTCGCCGGAGTTGGACTTTTGTGATTGCCATTGCAATAATTGGCAAAGAAAAATACTCGCCGCGACTCCGCCGGTAATTGTGGCGAGTTTGGGATAGTAGATGGCGGGGTTTCCTAGATTTCCTAAAAATATTCCTATTTTCATTTTGTATATTCTTAATTCCCTTGAATCTTAGGGCTATTATTGGCGCAGCTTAGCTTGAATTCTAGGGGGCGCCTCGGGGCAGCTTACCTCAACTAAACTAGCATTGAGAAACTTAAGATTTTCTTTAAGCTTCTGTCTATTCCTGACTGAATGGAGTTTCTAGAGTAAAAACGGGGATCGCTTATTCGCTCGCCTGATTGACAGGGCTGAGTTAAACGTAATAATAAATTATTTACTGTACAGCTTCTGCCAAAATGAATCCAGAACGCCAAGAGGCTTATTTGAACTTAATCGAGCGAGTGCTTACTTGTCCCAACGGCCAAGAACCAGAGGTTTTGAGTTCCTGTTCCGATTTAATTGATGCGGGATTTGTGCAAATGCTAATCCAGATATCGGCTTCTATGGCGCGCGAAGGTGACGAAGATACTGCTAATTTTTTAGTGCAACTTGCTCGTTTGCTGGGGAAATCTTTGGGTTTGTCGCCGGATTTGAGGCCGGCTGGGTACAGTAGTGCAAAGGGGTAGAGAAGAGTTGCGATCGCCTCGTTGTATCATGTTTTGAGAAATGAGGGCGATTCCCTACCCTTCGGGATAGCTTCGCCTCACCTACTTTTTAAATGTCTGGATTGCCTTATAGTTTATATTCGAGAGGTTCACAAAACTCATCCACCCCAGTTTTAAATACATAAATAATCACCGAAGTCACCAAAATATTAGGGCAAATTTTTGCTGCTACTAAATCTCTAAATGCTGCATTCAATTGTCCGTTTTTCAACTCTTCTTTAACCTCGGATTTGCAGATAGCAACGCGGCATCTTTTGGCCAATCCGTCTAACCAATTTTCCGAGATATTCGGTTCTTGACCGGCTTGAATTGCTAGAGATATCGCTGCATCTTCGATGTTACCTTCGCAATCTTCGATGGCGTCTAGGGCTTTTAGGGCTTCGGGATATTCGGCTAATTGTGAGCGAAATTGGGCAATTTGTTGTGAGGTAATAATCACCATATTATTTTCCTGTGTTCTCTGCTGGCGGGATAAGTTTAGCAATTAAAGTTGATATTATAGCATTTTTTGATTGAGGTGGGAATTAGGCGATGGAACTTAATTATATTTTTAACTAATATTTTGCACCTCGCAATAGTCGGGATGGGGCTTAAGCCCTGGTATTAAAGCTTAAGTCCGGGCTATGGAGAGTGATGTTAAAATTGACAAAATGCGACGCTCAAATAAGTTTGCAGGACTCATATTTTTAGGGAGTTAGGAAAAATGACGACCGTTACTTTAAACTTAGATACTGTCGAACTAACAGACGAACAGTTTTACCGTTTATGCCAGATGAATCAAGATTGGCAATTTGAACGGACTGCTAAAGGAGAAATTATCATTATGTCACCAGTAGGCGGAGTCAGCGGCAATCGAGAAGCCGATTTAATTACTGATTTGGGCTTGTGGAACCGTCAAACTCAGCTAGGGAGAGTGTTTAGTTCTTCAACAATTTTTCGGTTGCCTAATAATGGCGATCGATCGCCTGATGCGGCTTGGGTTAGCTTGGAAAGATGGTCTGCTTTAACGGATGATATTATGTCCGGTCGATTAACCATGATTAAACTTTTGCCTCCGGCCACCAATAGAAATGAGTCAAACCACTGAT
>NZ_JAUBUE010000051.1:0-44756 GCF_036705305.1 Microcoleus sp. B3-D7
GCTCTACCATAGGACTGGCAATGCTTTTGGGGTGTGTCACTCCTTATACTACCACGAGAGTGACAAAAGAGGGTTAAAACAAGAGTTACAACTCTATGATATCTATCAAGGACAAATTGCTAACTGCGATGTCGAGATCGATCGATATTTAGCCAGCTTTGCCGAACGAGAACACAATCCCCCACCAGCTCCTCCCAAACGCGGTAACAGAAAGCCCAGAGGTCATGAGCCCAATTTTAACTTACGCAACCATTTGTATCGGATTAGTGGAGTAGATTTTACCCAAATTCCTGGTTTTGATGCCCTCACAGTACAAACCCTGCTCTCGGAAGTCGGATTAGATGCTACTCGTTTTCCCACCGTTAAACACTTTTGTTCCTGGTTAGGGTTGTGTCCAGGTTCGAGGATTACCGGCGGTAAAGTCAAAAGTTCTCATACTCGTTCAGTCGTGAATCGAGCAGCCAATGCCTTCCGTTTGGCTGCTCAATCTTTATCTCGCTCTCAATCAGCTTTAGGAGCTTTTTATCGTCGGCTGCGCGCTAGATTGGGGGGCCCTGGGGCTAATACCGCCGCTGCCCATAAGCTAGCCCGCATCTTTTATCATCTTTGGAGTACAAAAACCGCTTATGCCGATGCAGGTGCTGACTATTACGAACAGAAATATCGACAACGGATTGTCTCTAAGCTGGAGAAAACTGCGGAGTCTTTTGGGTTTGAGCTAGTTGCTAAAACTCCGCAGTTAGATTGAGTTTCTTAGGAGGACTTTCGCTCTGAGACAGGGAATTCATTCCCTGGCGGACTGCCGGGTGGGCGGGAGGACTGGGTGGACTGACAGCTTAAGTTGACACGCTTTGGGCATTGCCCTATCCAGAGTTGCCGTGTTGTCGATCGTTATATCTGAGCTCTTGGACCATTCTCAAGAACGGGCAAGATGCCCGTTCCACAAAGAGTGAATTTCTTGTGGAACGGGCATCCTGCCCGTTCATAAATGCCTTATTGAAAATGGTGCAATATCTCATCTCAATTAGCTCCGATTTGACAAGGGTGAACCCAACCAATCACCAGAACCACCGCCGTTTTGCTGGCCAGGTTAACTCGCAGACTGTCCCCTTCGGTTGATTCGGGTAGCGCCGAAATGCTCCGCCTAACTGTTTGGCTAAGTTCTTTGCAAGCTGGGTTCCTAATCCTGAAGGTTGAAGTTTAGGGTTTGGATCTTCGGTTATTTCCCTGTCTCGATCGATTTCAGCCAAGCTAAGCGTTTCTGACGGAGACTGTTTCCCCCTACCATTATCCGCCACCCGAATCACCTGCAGATCGCCTTCTTGAGTGCAAATTACAGTCAAGCGAGTGGCTTCGATCGCGTGTTTGCCGACATTGCAGAGCGCTTCTTCCAGAAAGCGGCAGAGTGCTCGCTTGTGTTCCAACCGCAGATGCGAGGTGTTCAAGGGATCGAACTGCACTATTTTGAATTTGATCGTTTTGAGGTAGGGCAATTCTTGTTCGAGCGTGTTGGAATAGACTTTGTAGAGCAATTCATGCAATGGAGCCTGCAGGGCCAATTCGATCGCACTCCCCATGCGGAGATGCGGTTCATCCGCGATCGCGTCTCGTTGCACAGAGCCGTAAACTGCCCGCAATTCTTGATTCAAGCGTTGCAACTCCGGTAGAAATAACGGCGGTGCGGCTTGTTCTTGAGCACTTCTCAAAATTCCAACCAATGTTTGTAACGGGCCGCTATGAATTGCATTAAAGGTCTGCTCGATCGCAAACTGACGTTCCTCCAACCGCAGTCGGAGTTCCTGTTCGTGGCGATAAAATAACGCTGCCATCAAGCCAGCCCCATTCAACACCAGCACCAACAACACAGGCACGATCGGCACCCACCATCCCAAAAGAATCAGCCAGTAACAGAGCGCGATCGAGCTGGCACTGGCGACTAACAGCCCCAACAAAATTTTCCAGGGCGATCGCAAAAACCGCCCCAAACTTATCCCCAAAAGTCCCCATCCCACAATCCAGAGATATTCCCATGCGTCTGCCCAAACCCGAAGCAACGATCGGCGATCGAGCACCGCACTAACGATCTGGCTAGTGGCGTGCGCCTGGATTTCGACTCCGTAAATCCGTCCCGGATTGATGCCCACGATCGCACCTGAACTTGCCAAATCCTTCGCGCTAAAAGACATCATCCCAATCAGCACAATCCTGCCTCGAATCCAATCCGGGTTGACCTGTCCCGATTTGATTTGCGAGAGAGAAAGCACGCGAAACGGCATTGTCCCGCTGCGAACATTGAGTAAAATCTGGTTGCCGCCAGCATCCGCCCCCACATATCCGCCAGAGTTTGACTGCACTCTGGTTAATTCAATGCTGCCAAAGCGCTTCGCGTCTGGGTCGCGTATTCCATTACCAAACTCAATTCCTCGGGCTGCTAAATAGCGTTCTGCCAGCCGGATCGCCAACGAAAAACGGTATTCCTGCTGGGAGTTGTGAGCGCCCAACAAACTTCGGCGCTGGTAGCCATCCGCATCGAGAACGGCATCTGCAAAGCCAACCTGTTCCGATGGCAGCGCGGGCGGAGGTGCCACGGTAAAGCCACTGCGATCGGGCAGCGCAATCTCCACTCCGATCGTATTCTTGCTGCTGCGAAACACCGATGTTAGTTCAGCATTACCCGGCTCAACCGGAATATCGCGTACAATATCCAGCCCGATCGCGATCGGTTGATACGTCTGCAAAGATTTGATAAGTTCGGCAATTTCACGATCGGGAATCGGATAAGTTCTGGCGCGTTGAATATCTGCCTCGGTGATGCCCACGATCGCAATCCGGTCATCCATTGGCTCAGGGGGACGCAGCAGCAGAAATCGATCGAACGTCACCAACTCCAAAAACTGAAGCGAACCGGTCAATCGAGCCATCATCACAGCGACAATCACCATCACCCCTGGAAGCGCTCCTCGTCCCCAAGTCGTGAGGCCCGCTTTCACTGCTTGCCATCGATCGCGCTTCACTAATCAATCAATCCTTGTTCCCTAGCTCGCACTTCCGTTTGAATCCGCAGATTCTTATCATCATCAGGATACACCTCTAGCACATCTCGAATCTTAGTCCAGTAATGCTGCACTGTGCGTTCAGAAACATTCATCCGTTTGGCGATCGCAGTATCCTGTAAGCTCTCTTGAAAAGCAAATTGCAACACCTGCATCCAGGCGGGTTTGAGTTGCAGCCCGTTGCGGATCTCTCTGGGTGTATAAATCCGCTCGTGCAGCGCCCAATCAACCATTGCCAGCAAGTCTTTCATCGGCTGGCTCTTATCGACAACTGTGAAGCCTCCCATGTGATTGTCGATCGACGGTTTCAGCCAAACTAAAGTCCGAACATGGGCACTCTGCACCACAATATTCAGACTCGGATACTGCTCCATCAACGTTTTGAGGAGTTGAAGCCCTGAATTCGCTTGAGCTGTTTCGCCGCTCGTCTCTGGCATCACCAGATCCACAATCACCAAATCCGGGGTCGTCTGCGCTATTTGCTGAAGGGCTGCCTGAGCAGTCGGAGCCGTCAGAATGTCTGCCTCTGGATATTCTTGCTTCAGAATGTTAAGCGTGCCACCTAACACCATCGCATGGTCATCCACAACTAAAAATGTTCGTTTCTCCGGTTGAGGTAAAGTCTGGGGCATAATTTATTCGTTGCCACACAACATCGTCAGTTTAGGTAATCCGTCCACCCATTTTAGATTGGGAGTTTACGATTTTCGATTTGTGACCTAGTTGAAACTAGGGGTTTTAAACCGCTGAAATTCTCATTCAAAATCCCAAATCTAAAATTGTCTCTGTCATCTTCTTACAATAGAGGAATTACCTGGCTCCCGTCCTGCATCTGTCCGCCAACTGGCGTTGTGGATGTCCGCAACGAGAATTGCGCTAAAGCGCAGTTCTATTATAATCTAGGTGTCGCAGCAGGAAAAAGGATGATTTTATGGTAGCAGAAGGTTCGTATCAAGCCAGCACGTACAATCTGGAACTTGACGCAGAAATCCAGCGGCTAAAAGGTCAAGTTCTTCTCAGTTGGGAAAAGGATGCGCGCAATTTAACTTGGTTCGGTTTAGCTGACGGGATGAATGTTTTGGAAGCGGGTAGCGGGCCGGGATTTTTCACTGAAAAACTGTTAGAATTGCTGCCAAACAGTGCCGTAACAGCGGTAGAACTTGACCCGGTACTGCACGAAAAAGCAGTAGCATATTTGCAGGACAAAGGGGGCGATCGAGTAAATCGCATTCAAGCATCGGTGGCGGATACTGGTTTGGATGATAACACGTTTGACTTTGCGATCGCCCGTTTGCTGTTCGTTCACCTCCCAGAGCCCGTCGCAGCAGCTAGAGAAATATTCCGCATCTTGAAGCCAGGGGGAAAACTGGTGATTATTGATAGCGACGCGGATTTGTTTTGGCTGACAAATCCACCTTGGTCAGTCGAGATTGTCAGGGAGAAATTCAAGCAGGTAATGGCATCGCGGGGCGGTAATTTATGCGTCGGGCGTAATCTGTGTCGCATTCTCAAAGAAGCTGGGTTTGGTAGCGTTGATTTAGAAGCGGTTGTCAGCCACAGCGATTTAATTGGAATTGAAGCGTTTGAACCTTTGCTGGACTCCGGGCCCATTTTGCAAATGGTCAAACAAGGGTTGATTTCCGAGTCGGAAATAGAAAGCTATCTGGTTTCGCGGGATGAGTTTGTAGCTGCAGGCGATCGCTCGATGATGAGTTTTTGGTTGATGGCGTGCGGGGAAAAAAACGAATAAAATTAAGACAATTTTTTTTACCAAACATTGATGTTCTGCCGCCGCAAAACCTCTATCACGCTCGCTAAATGTTGACCTAACAAAGCCAACTTATCTTACAGTAAAACACGAAAAATTTCCGAATAAATTCTCCCCTCACAATTAGGTTAAAGCTGCACGTATAACTCTAGAATCGTATCATATCAAATCCGGTAGCATCGTGGGGCTTCAAATCTAGTCAACAGTCAAAAATCACGAACGGTGCAACCGGATTTGAGATAGTTCATCTGCGTTTATCTGTGTTTATCTGCCCTCATCTGCGGTTTTCAAAAGAGAATTTCTTAACCGCAGATGACAAGGGATTGACGCTAATTCACGCAGAAGTCGAGAAGAGAAATAGGAATAATTCCGATTCTAAAAGATTTCATATAAAAGCTATAAATTTTCATATTTTTGAGCTTAGTAACTTTACACCTACCAGTCTAACAAATCCTTGGAGCCGATCGCGCAAAGGTTTTTTGTGAGAGCCAATGGTTGTCTGTAACATTTTAGCTTAACCAATTAAGCCGTTAGCGAAGCCCTTCTAGACGATCGCACTTTTCACCAACTCCTCAGCATTCAACCCACTTGCCTAACCCCATTAAGAAACTCTGTCCTTGCTTCAATCCTTGAAGGAATTAAAACGCAACGCACCAGCAATTCTAAATCTAATTCCGGCAGCAACTCACTTCTTGAAACTTGCTCATAATTATCCTCCCGCAACCCATACACAGCCAACTGATTATTTTCCCAAAACCAGACTTCAGGAATGCGAAGTCGCAGATACTTAGCGAGTTTATTTGTACTCCCGCTAGTAATGGTTACTTCGACTGCGAGATCGGGATGCTCTTTTCTTGAACCTATATAATAAGACTCGTCTGGTTCAAATGATACATCTCTTCCCCGGTTTCTGCGAGTTGCACTTCCTACAGGAATATATTCAATTCCCATTTCACAAAAGTAGAGTTGTAGCAAAAAATTAAGAATACAACTGATTGTCTCATGTGCTTCACCCAGTGTCGTAAACTCGATCCACCCATCAAGATAAGTTATCCGCAAACCCGAAGAGTCTGCCATCAAAGATTCGATCGCCTCCAATTGCTCCCAACTATAATAACCAGGGAGAATCAATCGCTGTTCGGCAAGCGTACTTATTTCTTCTAAAATTTTTCCTGTCATAGGTATTACCATCCTATTTTAAATATTACTAGCCCCTACCCAGTACAAACCAGGCAGGGGCATTCACTCACATTCTAACTTAATGAACTAGCTCGATCGCCCTTTTAGTCAACGCCTCAGCAGTCAATCCATTAAACGCCATTAATTGACCAGCACTAGCAGTAGTTTCCCCCCGCTTCCAAGCGAAAGTATCCCGCTTGCAATTGCTGCGGAGCATCACTGGTTCCAACATCCCAGAAGCACCGCCTGTCACGCCAATCAAGGCATCTCCGCCAAACAATTCAGCAAATTTCTCATCGCTCAAAAAGCCGCCGTCAGCTTCCGAACAAGTATCCCAAGCAACATCGCTAGCACGATACAAACGCCGGGGATTCACAATAGAAACAATCCGCACTCCAATCCCTTCTGTTTCCAAAAATGCCGCCGCTTCAAACACTGGCATTAACGTCATGTCGCCGACAACTGCAAACACAACTTTTTTGCTCCCCCCTTGATTCTGGGAAGCTTGCGGGGAATCGACTTCGTGCAGCACTATTGCACCGTCTTGCAAAGCTTGGCGAGTCTGTTCAAAAGTAGTGCGAATTGGCAGCGGCGACTTGCTTGCAGTAATCACAACTCCCTTATTTTTAGCAGTCAAAGCCCACTCATAACAAGCTTGAATGCTGTTAGCATCCGGTGGAAACAAAGGAAACACATTTCCGTTCCGCATCATCGCCGCAAAATAAGCCTCAATTTCCGGCCGCTGGTGCGTCCAACCGTTGCGGCCTTGTTCCAATGCACCCGCTGTAAATAAGGTGACAGTTGCCGGAGTTGGACGGCGCAATTCTGCCATTGCTTGGGTTACAGTTTGCCAAATTGGTAAACCGTTGATGGCAAAAGATTCGTAGGAACACCACAAACTCCGCGCTCCGAATAGCGATAAGCCTACGGCTAAACCGGCGCAAGCATCTTCGCTCAAAGGTTCGTAAACTTGACCGTTTGGCGATTGATTGTACAGGTCATCTGTCGTCGGGTGAATAATTTTGAGAGCTTGGTTGATATTGGCAATTGCCGATGCTTCATTGCCGTCTGCATTAGTGACAAGAAAATTACGATCGCGCTCGCCAACTTTCCCTACCAAAACCCCCATTGCTGTTGTCGAAATCTTCGGTTCTCCCCCAACTGCAAATTCTTCTAAAGGCAATTCGCCTAAATCGGCTAGGGGCCATGTAAACTCAGTAACAACTGTTTTCGCCGCCGGCCCGCCGCCCGCACGCTCGCTATTTGTCCGTACCAACTCCCAAGCAGCAGCAGGCAAAGCGCGCTCTTTTAAAGCACTGATAATGTGCGGAGCATCCAGCGTATCTTTCGGATAAAGGTTGTGAGATTTTGCTCCGCGCGCGTGGACTCCGGCACCTTTCAACTGTTTGATAATAAACACAGTTAATTTGCCGCCGAGAGCAGATTTTGCCGCTTTGTCAACTCCTTGTAAAACAGCTTTGGTAAATGCCATGCGCTGTTCGAGCGAAAAAGCAGTGCTGTCAACATAATCTTCCGGTTGATTTTTATCGTCAAATTCCTTAGCATCAACTAAGATAACTTCTTCAAAACCGTTACCTTGCCAATAAGCAATCATTTCAGCATTAGTTTTAGTCGAAACCATGCTGTGATGTTCCTGAGAATATCCGTTCCAAACCAACACAGGCAAAAAGTTCGTAACGCTGGGATAAGCAGTGTGGAAATGCGCCATGCTGCTCATCGGATAGGGTTCGCCCATGCCGCCGTCGCCTATTGTGAAAGCAAAGAGTTTTTCGCGGTGTAAAAGCGCTCCAGCCATTGCGAAATGCTGCCCTTGTCCGAGGGGTCCCGCCGGTGCTAAAAGGCCGGGAATGAAACCGGAAAGATGTCCTAACAAACCGTCTTTTTCTCGGAATTTATCGCGCATTTGCTGCACGTTAACAATTCCCATATCCTCCAAAGATCGATCGAGAAACATCGCACTGTAAAATCCCGGTGCGTGATGGCCGACTTCGGTGACAATGTTCTTGTGTCCGAGCATCACCAAAGCGGCATAAGCCTCAGCTTGGCTAGCAAAACCCCCCGGATGTCCCGATGCCTTGCTCGCGGTAACTTGCAGCGTCAGGTAGCGCAGGGCGTCGGCTCCCAGCATCGTTTGAAAGACGGCGACGGGATCGGCAGGATCGGCGATCGACTTGCTCCCCTCGGCGATCGCAGGTCCTTTCCCATAAGTCTCAAAACCAGGGAGTGTTTCCGAAAAATATTGAATGCCTTCGCAAAAAGCGGGCGTTGTTGACGTTGCCTGCGGGGTAGTTGCTGTCATGCTTGATACCTAAAAAATTTGAATTCGATTAATGTAAGAGTAATTTTATAGCTTCCGTGTTCCAAAAAATCATGAGTTCTATTATGTCAGTGATAAATAAGTAAAATATCTCAATTTTTAAGCTAATAAGTAGTTATTTGAGAACCCCGACTTTTTGCATAAGTCGGGGTTCTGTGTTTACCCATTACTAATCCATCTCAAATCTCAAATCTAAAATTGTTCCAGCCGTTCCCGGACATCGATATACAGCACAGTACCGCTTTCTGAAAGAGAAGGCACAGCCTTTTGATTCCCCAGCCAAACAAAAAAACTGCTAAGTGCAGGAGTCGGATCTTGATCGCGGCGCAGCGTGTAGATCAAACCTTCGCAAGGCCCATTAACGCGGCTAGTCGTGCAAATCGCTTTCTGGTTATTTACAATACCCACCGTGACATAATTTAGCTGTTTATTGCGGTTATAATTTTCAAGGCGCTGAGTGACTTGTTGGCAGCGAGTTAGAGGATCGTAGCCAGAACTAGAAAAGAAATTAGAATTCCAGCGAATCCAAGGCTCCCTGAACCCTTGCGGGTTTTGATACACAGTCACCGGCTCGCCCGTCGAGGTATCGCAGACAAATCCTCCATAACCCCGATTCGGTTGGTTTTGACCAGAGGCGGTGCTGATAGAAAGATTGCTGAGAATATCAAAGCCGTTATGCTTATTTTGTGATAGCAACTCCCTAAAAGCATCGATCGGGATTGCCGCGTTCAACCCCGTTTTTATCTCCTCAATCTGACCGTTCCATGGACTCCTAATTGTGCCAACAGTATCCCCCTGGCCGTGAATTCCTACCACCCTGCCATCAGCATCAAATACAGGCCCGCCGCTCATCCCGCGCCTGGTTACAGCTTGGTAGCGCAGACGATACCCCGATGAGGCGCTGCCCAAGCGAGAAGAGATGATACCAGCAGTAAACTCAAGTTTTCGTTCAAATCCCGAAATTGGCAGCGGATAGCCAGAAACGTAAATAGCAGAGCCGACAACAGCACGTTCTGACTCGCCCATTGGTGCTACAGAATACTGTTCTCGGCTCTGAAACTGTATCAAAGCCAAGTCTATATCCCGGTCATTTTTCGGGAGTCGCTGTATTCTAATCGCAGCATAGTCCTTCTCCAAATGAGTGCGAATGCTGTATTTTTGAGCGAGGCTTGCCACCACATGATTAGCTGTCAGAACCGTGTAAATATTGCCCTGTTTGGCAATAATTACTCCCGATCCACTAGCAAAAAAACCCAGCGTATTGTTGACTTCCACAGTTGTCAAAGTCGCTAGCTGGGCAATTTCTTCTGCTGTTTTGGCACAGGCAGCATATTGTTGGCTGACAACCGCCGTCACTGTTAATGCACCTGTCAAGATGATTGTCAGCGCGTCAAACCGCAAACTCCACACATTCATCGATAACTCCCTAGATGAAACGAGGCAAACTGCAAATATATACTAATCGGAATTACCCAACTGGATTTAACCATTTTCTCCAATAATTCCGCTGTTGGTTCACTTCCATCTTCAAAAGCATAGACGCCAAAATTTGGCTCTCGATACTTGCCCCTACCGTTAATCTTAACCAAGAAACCTTTGGCATTAAAAATCGGGCCGCCACTCATACCGATTTTAACCTCATTTGTATAGCCCTATATAACCTTGAGGCAAAGATTTGGGTAGCAGCACCGAAAAGAAGCCCGCGTCACGACCAAAGCCCCAACCTCAGCAGCCGCAGGAAAGCCGACTGCCAACACTGGCTCAGACACCGCTCCTGGCTCAATGCTGAATGGTGCTACGTTATACTCGCTCGCGCTGCGAAACTCAACGATCGCCAGATAGCTATTGCCCAGCCGCCTCCGAACTCCTAGCAGTGGGTGGAGGAAACCGTCGTCGGTGACCATTTTCCGATCGCCACAACGTGCCAGTTAGTCAGCACCGTATAGGTTTAGCCCTGCTACTGGGACGGTCGTCCCAGAACCAGAAGATATTCCCGTCGGGATGCGTACCGCTGTTTGACGCGCCAACTTTTCGACCTCAATCCTTGGAATTAGTGATGGGATGGAAAATTTGCCAATCTTTAAGGCTGTCCGAACGGTGGGGAAAAGGGGGCAGTTGCGCCTCATCGGCAGTGTTTTCCCCTAGCTTTTCGCTGACATCAATGTAAGGAATTTTACTGGTTTCATCAAAAGACGGCATCCCGACATATCCTTGGCGCCAAGCCAACAAATTATACAAAGAGCCGATCGGGTCTTGGCCGGGTCTGAGGGTATAAATCAAATTTTGACACAGCCCATTGACTTGATTCGCCGTGCAGATGACGTTCTGGCCGTTCATCTGACCTGCAGTAATGTACTTAAGCATTCGTCGGCGGCGATAGGTTTCTAGGCGTTGACTCACTAATTGACACCGAGTTGCCGGATCGTACCCAGAACCGGAGAAATAATCGGAAGTCCACTCAATCCAAGGCTCTACAGCACCTTGAGCGTTTTGGTACACCGTCACCGGTGCACCGGTCGAGGTACTGCACCAAAATCCACTTTCCCCCTCTGCTCGCCGACCGTAACTCGGTTGAGAAGCAACCGTCAGGCCGGTGAGGGCGATCGCTGTTGCCACCAAAACTTTTGTCAATAATTGCTGTTTCATGATTTTTTCACTGTGTTTTATGAGATTCGGCACAAAAATCACCGAATGCTGCGATAACACCCTTGACACGCCTGTTCGTTACAGATCCGCGGACTGGGGAATTATGTGATTCGCGACTTGACCAGAAACCAGTTTTTTTTACGAAAACACTTCGTTGCAGCCCTTATGCCTGGTTAAAAAACCCGGTTTTTTTGCTCTTGATGCGTAAGTTTTGATATTGTTCGCGATTTGCACGTTCCCTCTAACCGCGATTTCGGCGCTGTTAAAAAAGCGCTCCGAAGCCGACCTTAAAATGCGCGCGCAAGTCGGAATTCTGTCCTCATTACTACTAATCAAACTCAGGCTTTTACCAACCGGAAAGAGGCTTTTCACCTCAGAGCTTGGAAGGGATCGAGTTGCAACGGTACATCACACCACTGACAAGGTATTTGATATCACTTACGAGCTGGGTCGCGAGCTTGATCTGCTGAGACAGGTATCCTGCTGGGTTACACCCATGAGGGGTAAAACCCCTCTTACCTGATCTAACACTAAAACCCAGGTATTAACAAGAACTCTTAACTTGTTTTCATCTCCGTACTGCGGGAAATACTTCTAAGTGAGTGTAATCAGGGTCTAAGTGCTTTCTACCACCAAAATTCACCCTCCATACACTGACGTTTAGTAGAGTATTAAAAACTATGAACCCTATCTGCAAACAGTTAGGATATTTAGGCGTTTGGTTAATTTTGATAGGCGGTAGCAGTTGTTCTAGCTCAGATGCAGCTACCTCAACCGAAAACCAGAGGCAACTCTCAGCAAGCGCCCCTCAGTTCCAACACCTACAGCTAACGGGAAATCAAATTGAGGCTCGATCGAGCCAATTAACGCAGCCTTCTAACTCTGTTGCCTCAGTTTTAGGCAGTGCTGCCCTCTCAGAAAATACTGCCACCGTTACGGTTTATAAGGTAGATAATTTGTGTCAAACTCTGAAGCCGGAAACAGTTACAGGCCCAGAGAACCAGTTAATGTCGTCGGCGCTTAATGAAGTGTTAAAGCAGCAGATTTTCGATAGTCTTGGTTTGGCTGGTTATCGCCTCAAGATCGATCGCGACCTCGGAATAGCTACCGTGGATCTGCGAGCATCCGGAAATTCGCGGCAGAAATTGCAAAATTTGTCGAGTTGTCAGATGTTAGGTTTGTTCGGGGGCGTGCGCCAAACTTTAACCAGTTATGCTCCTTGGCAAATCAAAACTGTGCGTTTTACAGAGCTTGGAGAGGACATTTTGAACACGGTTAAAGAATAAGCTATTAAAATTATTGGAGATGGGACTGACGCACTTCTCCCCTTAAAAAAAACGGTTGGGAGGGATTGAATAAACCTTCAAACCCTTTGAGGTTTTTTGATGCTGCTAAGTCCTGTGACCAAAACCCCGGTAATTCCTATGACACTACCTGACGGCCCCAAAAGCCCCCGCTTCGTGCAGCTAATTCAATGGATTGGCGATCCGCTGACATACCTGGATCTATGTGCCAAAAAGTACGGGGAGATTTTCACGACTCGATGGAGCAACCTCAAACCATTCGTGATGATCCACAACCCGCAAGCCATCCAGGAAATGTTCAACAGCAAAGCTTTTGACGCTCCAGGCGAGATCAACGGTATTCTTAAACCCTTGCTGGGAGAACAATCCATGATTGTACTCTCTGGAGAAAAGCACAAACGCGATCGGCAATTATTAATGCCACCTTTTCATGGGGAACGGATGCGGAATTACGGCCAACTAATTTGCGATATCTCTGCTGATGTCGCTAGCAAGTGGTCGGTCGATCGACCTTTTGTGGCCCGCAGCGCCATGCAGGAAGTCACCATGCGGGTAATCTTGCAGGCTGTCTTCGGTCTGGATGACGGGCCACGGTTGCAGCAACTTTCCCCGCTGCTGGCTGCGATTATCGATACGATCGGCTCTCCTTTTCGATCGAGTATGCTGTTTCTAGGCTGGATGCAGCAAGATTGGGGGCCCTGGAGTCCTTGGGGACGGATGAAACAGCAGCAGCGGAAAATTAACGAACTGATGGACGGCGAAATTGCAGAACGCAGACTGCAACCTGATGCCAACCGCACCGACATTCTCAGCTTAATGATGGCCGCGCGCGACGAAAACGGGCAACCAATGACCAATGAAGAATTGCGGGACGAGTTGATGACGCTGCTGTTTGCAGGCCACGAAACCACAGCAACTGCCCTAGCTTGGGCATTTTACTGGATTCACAGTTTGCCCTCAGTGCGCCAAAAGCTGCTGCAAGAATTGGACAGTTTGGGGGAAAATATCGACCCGATGGAGGTTTCCCGCTTGCCTTATCTGAGTGCAGTTTGTCAGGAGACGCTGCGAATTTACCCGGTGGGAATGCTGACGTTTCCGCGAGTGGTACGATCGCCCGTGGAACTGATGGGACATCTACTCGAACCGGGTACGGTTGTTTTCGGCTCGATTTATTTGACCCACAGACGGGAGGATTTGTATCCAGAACCGCTGCAATTTAAACCGGAACGGTTTTTGGAGAGGCAATTCTCGCCTTACGAGTATTTGCCCTTTGGAGGCGGCAGCCGCCGCTGTATCGGCTTGGCGCTGGCGCAGTTGGAGATGAAACTCGTGCTGGCAACCATTTTGCGGGATTTCGACCTAGTATTGGTCGAGAAAAAGCCCGTACAGGCCAAACGCCGAGGGGTGACTTTAGGGCCTGCAGGCGGCGTGCGGATGGCTCTGCTGGGGCGGCGGATGCCACGGCAGAAGCCTGAACCTGTTCTGAGTGGGGTTTAAAATCGCAGCGGTGGCAGCGGGCGATCGAACTTTCAGCTTTGAGTGCAAACAATTTAGGGAGAATGTGCGATCGTCGGCAAATGCCACCATTTTTTGTAGCACCCGCTACAGATAAATAGCTATAATCCTTAACCTGTAAGCCTCCCCCTCTCAATTTTCAAATTCTCAGTCTAAAATGATAGGAACCTTGCAAACCCAGCCTGAAAGCAAAAGTGGGTGATTGCAATAGTCCTCTTGATATCTCAAAAGCCTCCCTGCCATACTTTAAAAACATATGCATACCCTGTTATTCAGCAAGGTCGGAAGCGTGTTGGCATTGCCAGCAATCTTCCGGCCTCTTTATTTTTTGGGCTACTTCAGGCATGGGGTACAAGATGCAGAAGGCAAGGCAAAAATATAAATTCTCCCCCTGTCCCCATCTGCCCCTCTCCCCAATCTAGAGCTTCTGCCTCTAATTCCAATAGAATCCGACAGCAAGTTTAAGGAATCACTAAGGAATAATTAATAACTTGTTAAATCAGCTCCTTTTGCCCTTCTCTCAATCTTCTGTTTTCAGAAATTCCGATACCGAGACAGACTTCGGGAGACTATCCAGATCTTGAATTTCGCTTTCGTGGGCAAAAAACTCGACTTCTTTGTCGTCAATCTGAATCTGATAGCTAGCGGT
The DNA here is from genome assembly GCF_036705305.1 of Microcoleus sp. B3-D7. NCBI lineage: Bacteria > Bacillati > Cyanobacteriota > Cyanophyceae > Oscillatoriales > Microcoleaceae > Microcoleus > Microcoleus sp. B3-D7. Next base: position 14,453 of record NZ_JAUBUE010000051.1, read on the forward strand.
AGCTGTCACAACCCGTCGCTTTTTTTTGTCTTCTATTAAAACCCAACACACGACAGGTCTTACCCATCTCTCAACGTGCTGGCTTTGCTTCGTACTCCCAAAGGCATACCAGCCTTTAGCTTCAATAATTTGAAGCACTTTAAAATCGTTATGTGCCATATATTTCTATCGCGTTAACTTCAGTATTCTTCTTAGATAGAACGGCTAGCTTGCTAAGCAGGGCAAAGGTTTGACAATCCCAAGCCGCACTAGATAACCTGATTTTTAGTCAGGAGAAGCGGGTTGGCAGGGTCTGGTCTGCGTTGTTGCCTGCTAAATGTAGTGCGAGCTTTTTGTACTCTCCCACAATTACCGTAAAGTATCTATACCGCATCCTCAAAAATTATTCTCGCATTAGCCTCAACAGCAGCCAACTAGACCTTAGCTAGCTGCATCTAAGTGGATGCCAACAGCTTCTAACGCCTGGTTGGTGAGAGCGATCGGCATACAATCTTGTTAAGAGTTTTTGCTGCAATCAACTATCATCTTTACCCGATGGGGTAAAAATTAACTAGAGGTTGTCGCTTTCAATTCTAAGCCTCGGCGCGCCTAATTCCTAATTAATTGTATGGTGTAGTTGATAATTGCCAAACCGTCGATCGCACTAAACTACCGTGTCTGACTCTTCGATTACCATCACCGTTAAACTGTTCGCCGCCTTCGGTGAAGCCTACGGCGTTTCGGAACTTACATTAGAACTTCCTCCCGAAACCCCAGTCTCTCAAGTGCTCGAAAGCTCGATCGCCCAATATCCTCAATTAGAACAGTGGCGCGATCGCACCCGCTTCGGCCTCAACCTGGAATTCGTCTCCCCCGACACCATCCTCCAAGACGGCGACGAAGTTGTACTCATCCCCCCCGTCAGCGGCGGGTAGGCTAAGTTGGTTAATCTGAAATGTTGCACCATTCTCAATAAGCTTTTTATGAACAGGCTTTTCGGCCTGTTCCACAAGAGATGAATTTTATTGTGGAACAGGCCGAAAAGCCTGTTCTTGAGAATGGTGCAACATCTCAGTTAATCAAAAATTCGAGGTTTTGTAGTTGTGTTCGATCGCACGACTGCCCAATTGTTCGCCCAAAAAAGATTTATTAAGTTTTGTAACAATTCCGTCGGCAAATCATCCTTGAGCTCGATCGGGTTCGCGTGCGGGCCTGACAATCTGGATTCCCCGCCCGAGCCTGAAAACAAGTCAAATCCTTGTGGGGTGGGCGTCCCACCCGCCCAAATATCAAAGTTAAATACACCACTGTTTAAATAAAAAATCAATCCCGACTAAAAAAATCGGGTATGGTTGACGCACTAATTTGAGCGTGGTATTCTGCGAAAAGAATTAACAAACATCGCAAAACTAGAGAGTTGAGCTATGACCCAGGCGACCAGAACCCAATCCACAGCAGCAACCTTCACAGCCCTTAAATGTAAAGAATGCGGTGAAGAGTACGAACTCCAAGCCAAGCACGTCTGCGATTGCTGTTTTGGCCCGCTTGAAGTCAAGTACGACTACGACGCCATCCGCCGCAGCGTCACTCGCCAAACCATCCAAGCCGGCCCCAACTCGATCTGGCGCTACCGCGCATTTTTACCAGTCGCTACAGATAACGTCATCGATGTCGGCACCGGCATGACTCCTCTATTAAAATCCCACCGCTTGGCGCGCCGCCTCGGTCTAAAAAATCTTTATATTAAAAACGATGCCGTCAATATGCCCACTCTCAGCTTTAAAGACAGAGTGGTGTCAGTCGCCCTCAGCAGAGCGAGAGAATTGGGTTTCACAACGGTATCCTGTGCCAGCACCGGCAATTTAGCTAACTCTACGGCTGCGATCGCCGCCCACGCCGGACTCGACTGCGTAGTCTTCATCCCCTCAGACTTAGAAGCAGGCAAAGTCCTCGGCACTCTGATTTACAATCCAACTGTCATGGCAGTTCACGGCAACTACGACCAAGTTAACCGTCTCTGTTGCGAAGTCGCCAATACACATGGCTGGGGATTTGTCAATATCAACTTGCGTCCCTACTATTCCGAAGGCTCAAAAACCCTCGGTTACGAAGTTGCCGAACAACTAGGCTGGCAATTGCCCGATCACATCGTCGCTCCCCTCGCCTCCGGCTCTTTGTTCACAAAAATTTACAAAGGCTTTAATGAATTCATCGAAGTCGGTTTAGTTGATGAAAAGAAAGTACGGTTCAGCGGTGCCCAAGCTGACGGCTGTTCCCCCATCGCCCAAGCATTCCGCGAAAACCGTGATTTCGTGAAACCGGTGAAACCGAATACAATTGCTAAGTCGATCGCGATCGGCAATCCAGCCGACGGTATGTACGCCTTGGAAATCGCCCGCAAAACAGGCGGCAACATTGAATCCGTCAGCGACACCGAAATCATAGAAGGCATGAAACTGCTAGCAGAAACCGAAGGCATCTTCACAGAAACTGCAGGTGGCACGACAATCGCAGTCTTGAAGAAACTCGTAGAAGCAGGTAAAATCAATCCCGATGAAACCACCGTCGCTTACATCACCGGCAACGGTTTGAAAACGCAAGAAGCAGTTCAAGGCTACATCGGCGAACCCATCACCCTGGAACCGAAACTAGAAGCGTTCGAGCGCGCCCTAGAACGCGCCCGCACGCTCGAACGCTTAGAATGGCAACAAGTTTCGGTTTAACAACAGCTATTAGTCAGTAGTAGGTAGTCATTAGTCATTGGTTGTTAAGCTGTTGACTGATGATTACGGACTGATTACTGATGACTAATAACTGAGGACTAATAACTAATAAATGACTACTGACTAAGGACTAAAAAAATGACCGTCAAAGTTTTAATTCCCACTCCCCTGCAAAAATTTACCAACAATCAAGCCACCATCGAATGCGCCGGCGATAACATTTCCGAACTAATTGAATCGCTGGAAACAAATTGTCCCGGCATCAAAAAAAGCCTGTGCGACGAAAAGGGAGAACCCCGCAGATTTCTCAACTTCTACGTCAACAGTGAAGACATACGCTTTTTGGATGGCTCAAAAACTGCTCTCCAAGATGGCGATGAAGTCAGCATTGTTCCAGCAGTTGCTGGTGGCTGATTTTGCAACCGCAGATGGTGGTAGATAAACGCCAATGAACGCAGATAGAATTAATTACTATCTGCGTTCATTGGCGTTTATCTGCGGTTAAAAACTATTCCCTCACTTAGTGAGGAAATCTATTTATGAAATCAAATCTAGGCTTGTAGTTGCGCTTGGGCATCCAAGCGCAACTACAAACCTAAAACTTATTTCTTTGTTCGCAGTACGTCCGAGAATTATCGCCCTAAGAAGCTGCCCTTGCAGCAGTCCGGGGACGGCGCCGGCCCGTCACCTGATTGGCAGGAGATGGCGATGATGGCGATGATGGCGATGATGGCGATGATGGCGATGATGGCGATGATGGCGATGATGGCGATGATAATAGCTTAGGTGCTTCCAGGGAACCCGGAGATACTGGTGCTTTTTCTGATCGCACGGCTTCTTCTGGAATTTGCATCAGGAATACCAGCAGCGGATTGCTTTGAAGTTCCCGGCGCATCACTCGCTGAATAGCCTTTTCTATTTGCGTTTGAACTCCTACCCAGTCAACATCAACTTGTGAGTCAGCAGTGGCGGGTTTGACAAATTCTGACCAGCGATCGCTCAAAACTGTTTCAATGGTTTGAGTGATTAATTTGATCACCTCCGCGCGATCGGCTGATGTCACTACACCTTTCAAGTGGACTTCTGGTTTTGCAACTAATTTGCCTTCCCAATTCAAAGCCGCCGCTACAGTTACAACGCCATCTCCAGCCAACTGCTGACGTTCCTTGAGGACGCTGGCTTTGACAACGCCCGATCGAGAAGCATCTACCAATTCAATTCCTGAAGGCACTTGACCAGCGACTCGCATTGAATTTTCAGTTAATTCTACGACATCGCCGTTATCAATAACCACCATATTGCTAGCGGGAATGCCCATGCTTTGAGCCGTCTTGGAGTGCTGGATCAGCATCCGGTGTTCCCCGTGTACTGGCAAGAAGAACTTGGGACGAGTCATGTTAATCATTAACTTTTGGTCTTCTTGACAGCCGTGGCCGGAAACGTGAATGCCTTTGTCGCGGCCGTAAACCACGTGTGCTCCCAGCATCATCAGTTTATCGATCGTGTTTACCACTGCGATCGTATTTCCCGGAATCGGATTAGCTGAGAAAATGACTGTATCGCCCTTTCTGATTTTCAGTTCGTGATGTTCGCCGTTAGCAATGCGAGTCATCGCCGCCATCGGTTCGCCCTGGGAACCTGTAGTTAAAATCAGTACCTTATCTTCAGCCAAATTGCGGATTTCTTTCAGCGGTTTGAAAATACTATCTTCGCATTTGATGTAGCCGAGATTGCGGCAGTGAGCGATGACGTTAAGCATCGACCGGCCAACCACTCCGACATACCGATTGTTTTTCTTAGCCAAGTCCAAAACAATTTGCAATCGGTGTACCGACGAAGCAAAAGTCGTCAGCATTACCCGTCCGGGTGCTTGAGCGATAATTCTGTCTAAATTCGGCGCCACAGAACTTTCCGAAGCGGTAAAACCGGGAACTTCCGAGTTAGTAGAATCGCTGATCAAGCACAGCACGCCTTTCTCACCGTACTCCGCTAGCTTTTGCAAATCAAAATGCTCGCCGTCTACAGGAGTGTGGTCAATTTTAAAGTCGCCGGTGTGGATCACAATTCCGACGGGAGTGTGAATTGCCACAGTAAAACTGTCGGCCATCGAGTGAGTGTTGCGGATGTATTCGACTAAGAAATTCTTGCCAATTCTTACAGTATCCCTGGGTCGAACCGTTCTCAATTCAGTGCGGTGAGACACTCCCGCTTCTTCCAATTTTCCGGCTAGCAAAGCCATCGCCAAACGGGGGCCGTAAATGACCGGAATTTCAAATTGTTTGAGGTGGTAAGGAATTCCCCCGATGTGGTCTTCGTGACCGTGAGTCACGATCATACCTTTAATTTTGTGGCTGTTTTCCCGCAGGTAAGTCATGTCTGGGAGGACAATATTTACCCCGTGCATTCCATCTGTCGGGAACGCTAAACCGGCATCTAAAAGAATGATTTCGTCGCCGTACTCGAACACACAAGTGTTTTTACCGATTTCGTGCAGCCCGCCGAGGGGAATTACTTTTAGAGCAGATGCAGTTGTATTTTTGATCATGCGTATCCTTTGTTAGTTATTTTTGTTATTGGTCTGTGGTCTGTGGTCTGTCGTCTTTCGTCTTTTGTCTACTGTTCGTTGGTAGGGCGATATTTTTCCAAATATTTATGGAAAACTCCCTGGCGGGTTTTACTATCCCGTACAGTCAGTTGTCTTTGGCCTTCATTCTTCTATCTTCAGTCTTTAATCCTGGACTGTTAGCTACTTACTAACACTTAATTACTAATGACTGATGACTAAGAACTAATGACTGATAACAACCAATATTCAGTTGTCTGAAAACTCGTTCTCGCTCGTCTTGCTAGCTGATACTGCTGCTAGCTGACTCAGTACGTCCTTTAACTTTTGAGTTACCTCAACGGGCGGATCGCACAGGGGCGGACGGGTGGAGCCTACATCCCAGCCTTGAAGTTTGAGAGCTGTCTTGACGGGAATGGGATTTGTAGTGAGAAAAAGAGCTTTAAACAGGTCAAAAAGTTGCAAGTGAATCTGGGTAGCGACTTGAACTTGACCCGCCTCGAAAGCTTTGATCATCTGTTGCAGTTGCTCTCCTACCAGATGGCTGGCTACGCTAACTACACCAGATCCTCCTACCGCCAACATTGGCAAAGTTAGGGAATCATCTCCAGAATAGATGGCAAATTCAGGGGATGTCAAGCACCGAATTTGACTTGCTTGATCCAAGTTGCCACTTGCTTCTTTTACGGCCACTATGTTGGGGATTTCTGCCAATCGAGCCACCGTCTCCGGCAACATATTCTGACCAGTGCGACCGGGGATGTTATATAACATTATAGGCAATTCTGGAGCAGATTGCGCGATCGCCCGAAAATGATTGTATAAACCTTCTTGCGGGGGTTTGTTGTAATAAGGAACCACCTGCAAACAGCCGTCTAACCCGAGTTTAGCTGCTTTTTGGGTAGCTGCGACTGCTTCTGAAGTAGAATTCGATCCGGCTCCTGCGATTACTAACGCCTTACCGACCACCGCCTTTTGTACCACCTGAAATAATTCGTACTCTTCATCCCAGGTCATAGTGGGAGACTCGCCTGTAGTGCCGCACACTACCAAGCTATCTGTACCGCGATCGGCTAAATGAACTGCCAATTGTTCTGCTACCGCATAGTTAACGCTGCCGTCTTCCTTAAACGGCGTAATCATTGCAGTCAGAACCCGTCCAAACTTTACCACACTTTCTCCGATTTTAGACTGTTGATTTTTGATTTTAAATTTTTGATTTCAGATGAAAGGTTTATCTAAAATCCCCAATTTGAATTTCCCAATTGCCAGGGTTCCCCCTAATTAGAAGCCGCCGCCACTTGGGTTCGCAACAAATTTTTTTCTACCAGCAACTCAGCTATCTGCACCGCATTTAAAGCCGCCCCTTTGCGGATTTGATCGCCCGACAGCCACATCTCCAACCCGCAGGGGTGAGAAATATCTTGACGAATCCTGCCCACTAACACCTCATCCTTACCGCTGGCTTCTGCGGGCATCGGGAAATAATTAGCTTGCCAGTCTTCTACCAGCTTAACCCCGCTTGCCTGCTTTAAGATTTCCCGGGCCTCGCTCGCGCTAAAAGGCTCTGCAAACTCTAGATTAATCGCTTCCGAATGAGCCCGTAGTACGGGAACCCGCACACAAGTTGCCGTAATTTTAATCTCGTCCGTACCAAATATCTTCCGAGTTTCGTTTACCATTTTCATCTCTTCTTCACAATACCCCAAATCATTAATCGGGGTGTTGTGCGGAAACAAATTAAATGCTAAGGGGTAGGGAAATATATCTGTTTTGGGCGTTTCACCCTCCAAAATTGCTCTTGCTTGAGCTTTCATTTCCTCCATTGCCCTTGCCCCCGCCCCGCTGGCAGACTGGTAAGTCGCTACAACGATGCGCTGTATCGGCCTAACTTTGTGAAGTGGCCAAACGGCAACTGCCATCAAAATAGTCGTGCAGTTGGGATTAGCAATTATACCTCGGTGAGATGCTGCTGCTTGGGGATTGACTTCGGGAACCACTAGCGGTACCGTCGCATCCATGCGGAAAGCGCTAGAATTGTCAATTACCACTGCCCCGGCTGCCACCGCTTGCGGAGCCCATAACTTAGAAGTAGAGCCGCCGGCAGAGGCGAGTACCAAATCTACATTATCAAACGATCGCGCCGAAACTGCTTCGACCGGCAGCATCTCGCCGCCAAAAGGCAAAGTTGTGCCTGCTGAACGTTCCGAAGCCAGCAGCTTCAAGTTAGAAATCGGAAAACTCCGGCTGTGCAATAGTTCTAGCAACTCGGCACCGACTGCGCCGGTAGCTCCTAAAATGGCAACTCGATAGGATTGAGACAAATTAGTTTCCTCCAAAAAATAAAGCCTAAACGATCGAAATCAAAAATTTAAATAACTGCAATTCTCAATATCAAACTTAATTAATGTTATGCGATATCAGGAGCATGAGAGGATAGCAATGGTGCAGTTAAGCGAAAAAGGCGATCGAACTTCCCGATCGATCCGTGCGATCGTACCCAGTGCCAGTTTAGCATCTTTTGCCAATCGCCCACGCCCAATCCGCATCCGGTTAAGTTTTGCGATATATCTGCATTTTCGCAGGCGCATCCATTTCTTAACTAGCCGCAGAGGCCGGCAAGATTGACATCACAGGGCGATATGTGCTATGGTGCATCGGCAATTAGTGGACTTAACCTCCACATTCCTAGCAGCAAAAGCTAGTATCCTCAAACCAAAACTATTTGGCAAGAGCCAAAAAAGTAGCCGGCAATGACTTACAGTCTCATCCGGTAAAGGTGTTGTAGTTGTGCCGTTACGAGTCAAAGCGTACAAAATTAAAATGCAGGCAAAGTCAGATTTGTATGTATTTTATTACACTATTGTTAAATATCAAAAAAGCCGATGAAAGTAACCCAGGAAAAACTTCCAGCTAGCCAAATTGGTCTGGAAATCGAAGTACCGTCAGAAAAGTCAAAACAAGCTTACGAGCAAGTAATTAAACAATTTGCTCGCGAGGTTAATATTCCTGGGTTCCGCAAAGGCAAAGTTCCCCGTCAAGTTTTGCTACAGCGCCTAGGCCAGACTCGCTTGAAAGCGACGGCTTTGGAAAATTTGATTAATGATTCCCTGCAAAAAGCCCTAGAACAAGAAAAAATTGCGGCAATTGGCAGTTTTGAACTTCGCACCGAGTTTGAAGAATTACTAGAGAAGTTCGATCCAGAACAGCCTCTGATTTTTTCGGCGAAGGTTGACGTACAACCCGAAGTGAAAATGGGTCAGTACACAGGTTTGCAGCTTCAAGCAGAAGAAGCTAAGTATGATGAGGCTCAGGTAGATGAGGTATTGGCAAAATATCGATCGGACAAAGCTGCTTTAATCCCCGTAGAAGGCCGGCCGGCTCAGTTGGGAGACATGGCTTTGGTTGATTTCTCCGGTAGATTTGCGGAAGCACCAGAAGGCGAAACTCCCGCAGAAATTCCCGGCGGTCAAGCAGAAGATTTTCAAGTAGAATTATCGGAAAATCAGTTTGTACCGGGCTTTATCCAAGGCATGATCGGGATGAATCCAGGAGAAACTAGAGAAGTTTCCGTGCAGTTCCCAGATGAGTATAGCAGTGAAGAACTAGCAGGAAAACCCGCAGTCTTTACGATTACTCTCAAAGAACTTAAGGAAAAAGAATTGCCGGAGTTGGACGACGACTTCGCCCAAGAAGTCAGCGAGTTTGAAACTTTAGCAGAACTGCGCGAATCGCTCGAAACTCGGTTTAAAGCAGACCAAGAAAACAAGACATCAGCTAATAAGGAAAAAGCTATATCAGCAGCCCTCGCGCAGCTAATAGACGTGGAAATCCCAGAAACAATGGTCGATCGCGAAATCGATTATTTGTTGAATCAACAAGCCGTCCAATTGAAAAATTACGGCATAGATATCAACCAACTGTTTACCGAAGAAAATATGGGCCCGATGCGGGAACGCTCGCGCCCGGAAGCAATCGATCGCCTCAAGCAGAATTTAGCTCTGGCAGAAGTAGCCAAGCTGGAATCCTTATCTGTTGAACCAGCAGAAGTAGCAGCAGAAGTAGCAAAAATCAGAAAGCAGTTTCCCAAAGGAGATTTTGACCCCCAAAGGTTGCAGGAATTTGTAGCAGAAGACTTGCTCAAACAAAAAACCCTGAAATGGTTGGAAGAAAAAGGGACAATCGAACTCGTACCTGAAGGGTCTCTGACTCCCGCAGCAGAAGAATCAGAAGAATCAGACGCTGAAGATTCAGCAGAAGCAGCCACGAGCGTTGAAGTGGAAGTCGTAGGCGAAGAATAAAACTTAATGTGTTCAAATGTCTTAATTGGGCGCATTAAATCAACCGCGATTTTAACGGCGCACCCGATCCTTAACTACAAGCTCCGGGTGCGCCCGATCCTTACTAAAATCTCGGGGTGTCCGCTAGAATCAGCCATGATTTACCAGTAAGTATTTTAACTCATTCACCCCGCGAGCCTCGCGAGTCACTCCAGCTTGGCGCCCAGCGCAGAAAGCACTTTCAAAACTCAAAACTACCCCATTCCCCCGATATCCGTTTAGAAGAGGCATAATAGTTAAAAGCTGGCGGCTTAATTTAAAGCTTTCATCAGCAGCAGCAAATTGTCTAGAATCCTTGACTGGTGTCTTATGGTTGTATCTCAATCTTCCAATTACCTAATTACAAGCTATAACGATTTTGATGTCAGTTCCAGCCCCAGCAATGTAGTGCCGATGGTACTAGAACAGTCGGGGATGGGCGAGCGGGCCTTTGACATTTACTCGCGCTTGCTGCGGGAGCGAATTGTGTTTTTAGGAACTCCCGTAACCGACGAAGTTGCTGACTCAATAGTGGCTCAGCTATTGTATCTAGATGCCGAAGACCCAGAAAAAGATGTCCAAATGTACATAAATTCCCCCGGCGGCTCGGTGACGGCCGGCATGGCAATTTATGACACAATGCAGCAAATCCGCCCGGATGTGGTGACGATTTGTTACGGTTTGGCAGCCAGTATGGGCGCATTTCTGCTGACAGCAGGAGCCCACGGTAAGCGGATGTCTCTTCCGAGTTCCCGGATTATGATCCACCAGCCGCTTGGAGGCGCTCAAGGTCAAGCAGTTGATATTGAGATTCAAGCCAAAGAAATCCTTTATCATAAGCGTAAGCTGAATCAACTGCTAGCGCACCACACAGGTCAACCGATCGAGAAATTAGAGGCTGATACAGAGCGCGACTTTTTTATGTCAGCCGAGGAAGCCAAAAATTACGGTTTGGTCGATCGAGTTATCGCTAAAGAAAACCTTCCGGCGGCGGGAGAGAATGTCACTGCACTGAATTAAGAGGCTGTTATGTCTAAGTACGACTCCCATCTAAAATGTTCGTTTTGTGGCAAGTCTCAAGAGCAAGTACGCAAGTTGATCGCAGGGCCCGGGGTGTATATCTGCGACGAATGCGTAGACTTGTGCAATGAAATTTTAGATGAGGAGTTGTTTGATTCGAGTGCAGTGCCTGCTGCTGCGGTGGCTCCGAAGCAGGAAACGACGCCAAAGCGCCGCGGTACCTCGGGCAAAAGTATGTCCCTGAGCCAAATTCCCAAGCCGAGGGAAATTAAAAATTACCTCGACGAAAACGCGATCGGGCAAAATGAGGCGAAAAAAGTGCTATCGGTGGCTGTTTACAACCACTACAAGCGCCTGAGCTTTATCCATGCCAAAAATAGTGGCAAGCACCCGCCGGAAGAAGTAGAACTGCAAAAATCGAATATTTTGTTAATCGGACCGACGGGCTGCGGAAAAACTCTGCTGGCTCAGACGTTGGCGGATATGCTGGACGTACCGTTTGCGGTGGCTGACGCGACGACGCTGACGGAAGCAGGCTATGTCGGGGAAGATGTGGAAAATATTTTGCTGCGGCTGCTGCAAGTGGCAGATATGGACGTGGAAGAGGCGCAGCGCGGAATTATTTATATTGATGAAATTGACAAAATAGCCCGCAAAAGCGAAAATCCTTCGATTACGCGGGATGTGTCGGGTGAAGGCGTGCAGCAGGCGCTGCTGAAAATGCTTGAGGGCACGATCGCCAATGTACCTCCCCAAGGCGGCCGCAAGCATCCCTACCAAGACTGCATCCAAATTGATACTAGCAATATCATGTTTATCTGCGGCGGTGCTTTTGTCGGTCTGGAGAAAGTAATAGAGCAGAGAACTGGCAAAAAGTCAATGGGTTTTATTCAGCCCGGAGAAGCTCAGCCGAAGGAAAAGCGGGCTGCTGATGTACTCAAGCAACTGGAACCGGATGATTTGGTGAAGTTTGGGATGATTCCTGAGTTTATCGGGCGGGTGCCAGTGGCGGCGGTGTTGGAACCGCTGGATGAGGAAACGCTGATGGCGATTTTGACTGAGCCCCGAAATGCTTTGGTTAAGCAGTATCAAAAGCTGCTGAAGATGGATAATGTGCAGTTGGACTTTAAGCCGGAGGCAATTCGGGCGATCGCCCAGGAAGCATACCGCCGCAAAACTGGAGCGCGGGCGCTGCGCGGAATTGTCGAAGAATTGATGTTGGATGTGATGTACGAGTTGCCGTCGCGCAAGGATGTTGCCCGGTGTACGATTACTAAGGAAATGGTCGAGAAGCGATCGACCGCCGAGCTGTTGGTACTTCCGTCTTCGCTGCCCAAGCCAGAGTCAGCTTAAAAGTAGATATTCACAATCACTAGGTGACTCTAATTAAACCTAAAACTTTTAGGGTATTAAGAAACCTGGAAGGGCGGCCACTCTTAGCAGCGCCCCTACTACAAAAACCGGGTTTCTCGGTTTTTTTTAGCGCTCTACTTACCAATCTATAAAATCATCCTCACCTAACTCAGAAGATAACTCGGGAAAATCCGGTTCAGATTCCAATCTAAAAGTTTCCGACTCCCAAATCTCCAAGTCATCCGACAAATCGACTACTTCCCCGTCAAACATACCAGCCAATTGCCTAGCCGTATTCGCGACATCTTGAGCATCAGCACGCACCGCTATAGCCTGAGCGTTAAAGTCATTTTGAGAGTCTGTAGAGCCGTTTGTGGGCGATCGCGATTCGGAAATTGCCGGCACATTAACGGCGGTATTTTCAGGCGCTGGCTGGTGTTTTTGTTCTTCTGGGCCATTCCCCAAAAAATCATCTGTAATCTCAGCATCCGCCGACTTCTGCACCTGTTGGCCCGCATCACTCACAGGATGAGAATTCCTGGCATTTTCCCCAACACGTCCGTTAGAAGTTGGCAAATCCTTAGCGCGAGAACTATTAGTTTCAGCGGGATTTGTCAAGCCCACTTTTACTGTTACTCGACGGTTAAAAATTTGCAAAAAAGCTTCTTCAATATTAGCTACTTTGTCTTTAACCATATTGAGCAACGGCTGCGAACTAATCTTAACATGAGCCGTATTATTGCTAAAAATTACTAGCTGTCCATGTTGGCGAAGCAGCGATTGAGTTCCATGCGGCCGCACGCGGTCAAGTACCTGTTCCCACACTCGATTTAAATCGATTTCATCGGCTGAATTAGTCGGTAAATAATTTGTTTGATTCGTTTCAGCAGTTGGTACAGGTGCGGGAATTGGTGCAGGAGGTGGGCTTTCTGTTCTATTAGCCACAGGCGGCGAAGTCGGTGGAGGATTTTGAGGTTTGGCAGCCGGAGGCGGTTCGATATTAGATGTCTGGCTCCCCCCCTTAGCAAGGGGGGGCTGGGGGGGGTGAATTTGTGATGGAGCAACATTTTTCGCTGGTTCGGCTGTTTTTTGCTGCTGAGTTTTAATTGCTGAGGGCAACAATCCCAATAGCGTTACTTCCAGCCACAAACGTGGCTGAGTAGTGTTTTTAATTTGCACTTCGTGGGTTTGCAAATGTTTCTGACCTGCCAAAATCAACTCCGCATCCCAACTGCGGGCAAAATCCCCCAGTTTTTCCCAAGTGGCCGATGTTAAAGCTACTAAATCTGACCGCTTTGGTGCAGCTTTGGCTATTAACAAATCTCGGTAAAAGCTCGCGAGACTTTGCAGCACGATTAGCGGTTCCCGACCGCGATCCATGAGGTGGCGGGTCATGTCTATTAGTGCGGTAGCGTTATCTGTATCAATAGCTTGCAGCAAATCCATTAAGTCATTTTCTGGGACTGCACCGACTAAATCCCAAACTTTTTCTACTGTTACTTCACCCTGAAATAAGCTTAGTTGATCGAGCAAACTTTCGGCATCTCGCAGACCTCCTTGGGCGATTTGAGCGACCATTTGTACTGCATCGCTGGCAATATTGATATTTTCTAATTTGGCAATTTTGTGCAAATGAGCAATCATTGCATCGAGAGGAATGCGGCGGAAGTCGAACTTTTGGCAACGAGAAATAATAGTTGGTAATACTCTTTGTGGGTCGGTTGTGGCGAGGACGAATACAACGCGATCTGGCGGTTCTTCTAGGGTTTTTAATAAGGCATTAAATGCCTGGGTACTGAGCATATGAACTTCGTCGATTACATATACTTTATAGCGGCACTGTACGGGAGCAAATTGAGCTCGTTCGATCAAATCCCGAATGTTATCTACTCCGGTGTTGCTGGCGGCGTCAATTTCGATGACATCTAGTGTCGAACCTCGGGCAATTTCTTGGCAAACGTTGCATTTGCCGCAGGGTGTGGGTGTGGGGGCAACCGTAGAAATACAGTTGAGGGATTTGGCGAAAATTCTCGCACTAGAGGTTTTACCGGTGCCTCTGGGGCCGGTGAATAGATATGCTGGTGCTATACGCTCTTGTAGGATGGCGCTGGTGAGGGTTTGGGCGATCGCCTCTTGACCGACTAATTCGGCAAATGTCTGAGGGCGATATTTGTGGTGCAGGGGTTCGTAGGTCACGATCGAATATGGGTGGTATTAGCTGTAATCTTAGCTAAGGAGACGTTGTTCGATCGCACCACAGCTCGACTTTCACAGCAAGCCGCCCGGTGGGCTGGCACGGCGGGAGTCAGCCAACAGTAGGAATTATCACTCTCCAACGTCCGCCCCTCGATCGTCCGGGCGATCGGCTGTTCTGCTTGATGTTTTCCGCTGCTCGCTCCCAGAGTTACTATTAATTTATGTGTATTTCTTTTTATTTTTCTAGAAACGGAGACCGCCGAACAAACATTTTTTTTAGCGATATTGGTATAATATATTACAGACAATTCACCATTTCTATTTGCCAGTGCCAGCGCGGGATTTTCCGATATTTCGGGAAGCTGCTTGCAGTTAAAGATAAAGTATTAATTAGAGGGTGCGTGCTCCAGTTGCAGAAATCCAGTTGTACCAAGATGATGGTGGAATGATGTCAATGTTGGTTGATCCAGTTGCACTACCAGCTCTACTCTGGAGTCCTGTAGAAATATAGCGTCAAATTTTACCCTTTAAAAGCCCATGTCAACCCAAATAATCCTTGTAGAACCAAGGTTGGCAGTAGCCTCTCCCAAACCTAAACAGGCTAAACCCGGAGATCCGTCCTCAGACCAACTCTTAATGGGAGGGTCGGGATTACTGTTGTTATTGCTTATCGGTTTAGCGGTGTTTACCAAGCTAAAACTCGACGATTTGAGTAAAAAGCTCAAATTTGAGGAGTTTAGAAATCGAGAACTCCAGAAAAAATATAAAATGGCTCTGGAAACCATGTTAAAGATGGAAAAGAATCCCGACCTTATCCACTCGCGAGACTTTAATTTAGACTACCTGAGAATGCGGATGGCGGAAGAGGTCTTTCACTTTGCCATTGTGAACCAGATCAAGGTAAAAGTTAAAGAAAAAATTAGTATTGCCCTGCGTCCGACTCAGGGGGCAGTGGGAGATAAAAATGGGAATGCGGGCAGCGGCCGGCAAGTGGATTCGATGTTTGATATCGAATACGAAACTGGCGATCCGGCAATAAAAATAGAAAAACGCGTGCTGTTTCGGATTCAAATTAAGTTGATGAAACTGCCGACTCAGGCAACATCAGCGACAATTAATCAAATTATTGACTGTTTGGAAACTTATCTGAGTCCTTCAGACGATCACGACAGTTGGCAGCCAACAATTCAAGGTCGCATCGTTCATATTGAGTGGGATCAAAAAGCCAAGCCGACGCCGATGTTGGTGCTGGAACAGTCAAATGAAGGAGTGAATGTTACCTTTAGGACTACTAGAACGCCTGCCGGCAGACCTGCAAATGCCAATGATAGCCAATTGGCCGGATCTAAGGGTCAAAAAAGTGGCAAAAGTAGTTCTAAAAGTCCAGCAAAAAGTGGGACAAAAAGTCCTGCTAAGGTAGGAGGAAAGCGTCCCGTTTCTCGGAAATAAGTGTAGGTGGATTAATATTATTTTCCCGAAAGAACGCCGGTTGCCGCCGTTGTTGAGGTATCTTGTGCGAGGTAGCCGTCTTCCATGTGAATAATGCGATCGGCTATATCTAAAATGCGGTTGTCGTGGGTGACAAGCAAAATAGTGCAGTGCTGTTCTTTGGCCAAACCTCGCATAATTTCTACCACATCTCGACCTGATTTACTGTCTAGTGCTGCTGTGGGTTCGTCTGCTAATACTAATTTCGGCTGGCTGACTAATGCGCGGGCGATCGCAACTCTTTGTTTCTGTCCGCCAGAAAGACTGTCCGGGTAATAATCTATTCTTTCTCCCAAGCCTACAGCTTCCAGCATTCCCTCTATTTTATCATTAGTTTCTTGGCGAGAAAGATGGCTGTGCAGTTCTAAAGACATTTGCACGTTTTGCCTAGCTGTCAAGCATTTGAGCAAATTGTGACCTTGGAAAATATAGCCGATGTCGCGGCGGATTTTAACTAATTTATTTTTCGCGGTTCCCCGCAATTCTTGGCCAAGAATTTTAAGACTACCTTCTTGGATCGATCGCAAAGCTCCAATCAAGGTTAACAATGTTGTTTTACCAGACCCCGAAGGCCCAGTCATCAGCACGATTTCGCCCGGATAAATTTCGAGGTTGATGTCAAATAATGTCTGTTTGCGAAGTTGTCCTTCGCCGAAGGAATGATTGAGATTTTTAATTGAGACTACTGGTAAAGTATTCATGGGTAATTTGTACTTGGTAATTGGTAATTGGTAATTCCTTCTTCCTTCTTCCTTCTTCCTTCTTCCTTCTTCCTTCTTCCTTCTTCCTTCGTTAAAAAATATCCGCCGGGTCAGCCGCCTGCAACTTCCTAACTGCGATCGCCCCCGATACAGAACACATGATCGTTGTCATTGTAAACACAGTTACAACTTTTCCCAAAGTCATGTACATCGGTAAACTCGTAGCAGTTCTAGCTAAACCGTATAGCCCCACAGAAATCCCAAGTCCTGGCAGATAACCAAGGATTGCCAAAATTAAAGCCTCTTGAAAAACCACACTCAAAAAGTAACCGTCTTTATATCCCATCGCCTTTAACGTAGCGTATTCTGGCAAATGGTCATTAACATCAGTATAGAGAATTTGATAGACAATCACGATTCCAACGATAAACCCCATTGACGCGCCGAGAGTAAAAATAAATCCGATCGCCGTGCTTTCTTCCCAATATTTTCTCTCAAAAGCTACGAACTCTTCTTTAGAAGCAATTGTCACGTCTTGCGGTAAAGTTGCCCTCATTTTTGCAATCATCGCCTTGACATCCGTTCCCGGCTGCAAGTGAACAATTCCGACATCAATTAAGCCTCTAGTTCTTCTACTGTGAAAAATCCGCAGAAAATTCAAATCGCTAGTAATAAGATTGCCATCAGCACCGAAAGATGCTCCTAAAGTAAATAACCCCTCTACAGTAACGCGGCGGTTATCTATTTCAGTTTCCACAGGCTTTCCCTGGTTGAAATATTCTGCTACTGGCCCAAACTCCGGGCGGGAAGCTCGATCGAATAAAACGACATCTGAAATTTGGATTTTGTCCAAATTATTTTTGACTTCCGGCAGCTCAAAGATGGGACGAG
The DNA here is from genome assembly GCF_036705305.1 of Microcoleus sp. B3-D7. Lineage (NCBI taxonomy): Bacteria > Bacillati > Cyanobacteriota > Cyanophyceae > Oscillatoriales > Microcoleaceae > Microcoleus > Microcoleus sp. B3-D7. Next base: position 31,686 of record NZ_JAUBUE010000051.1, read on the forward strand.
TGGGGTCAAAACCGATTACCATCAGTTGGCGGGTATTGTTTTTGTCTGGTTCGGGGTTTTTCCACAAACCAAAGCCTAGATATACCGGGCTGATTCCGGTAACGCCATTAAAACTTAAAGCTTGATACAAACGCCGTTGGGGAAAACTTTTCATGGCTATTAAAGCCGTTGATTGGGTGCTGGTGATAAAAATATCCCCTTTTAATTGCGAGTGAAAACTGGTGGAACTTTCAAATAGCGCGTCTCTAAATCCAAACTGGATAAACATCAGCAAGTCGGCAAATCCAATGCCGGCTAGCGCGATTACTAAACGCATTTTTTCGCGGGTTAACTGTGCCCAAGCTAGCGGTATTTTTGCCATACAATCAAGGAAGAAGGAATAAGGAAGGAGGAAGAGGGAAGAAGGAAGAGGGAATAAGGAAGGAGGAAGAGGGAAGAACGAGTAATGAGTAACAAGCTCGATCGCTCCTCTGACAAATTACCAATTACCAATTACCCATTTTAGATGTCTATTTTAACTTCAACCTGTAAGTTTGTGAACGATGCAACTTTCTTGCTCGATTCCGGATCGAGGCGAATTCTTACTTCGATAACTCTCGCGTCGGTGTCGGCTGCGGGGTCTGTATTGAGGACATCTTTTTTGCCGATTTGTTTGCCGATGCGAGCGACTGTTCCTTCCAAAGTGCCTGCAAATACGGGGCTGGTGACTGTTGCGCGCTGGCCGTTTCGCACTTTGGCGATGTCGGTTTCGTAAACTTCTGCTACGGCGTACATTTGATCGGTGCCGCCTAGTTCTACGATGCCCTCTTGAGTGTTGACACCTTCTCCTTGTCGGCTGTGAACTTTGAGGATGTAGCCGGATACGGGTGCTTTGACGTAACTTAAGTTTAAGTCTACTTGAGCTTTTTGTTTGGTGGCGATCGCACTTTCGACGGCGGCTTGGGCGGCTTGCACGTCTTCGGGACGTACTTCGGAAATTTGGTCTAGATTTGCTTTGGCTTGATTGATTTGTTCTTGGCCAGTTTCTGCTTTTTGTTTGAGTATTGCTTCGGCTTGATTGATTTGTTCTCTACCGGTTTCTATCTTTTGATTTAAGGTTGCTCTGGCTTGGTTAATTTCCTGGCTGCCTGTTTCTAACTTGCGTCGGAGATTCGCTCGGGATTGATTGATTTCCTGCTTGCCTGTTTCTACTGTTTGTTTGATTGTTGCTTTCGTTTCGACTATTTGCTCTTGCAGTGTTTGCACTGTTTTTTCTAATACAGCTTGCGCTTCTTTTACTCTCTGGCGAGCCGTCTCTGCTGCTAAGCGTTTGGTGTCGTAGGCGGAAGCAGAAATTGCGCCTGTTTCTGAGAGTTCTTTATTGCGTTGTTCCTCGGCTTCGGCGTTTGTCAATTCGGCTTTTAGCCGATCGACTGTAGCGTTTTGAGAGGCAATTTCGCCGCGCAATTGAGCTTCTAGCCTAGCCAATTTGGATTGCTGCACCTCTGTTTCTCTTTGGAGTTGTGCCTCAAATTTAGCAAGATTAGCTTGTTCGGCTTCGGTTTCTCTTTGGAGTTGTGCCTCGAATTTGGCGACGTTAGCTTGTTCGGCTTCGGTTTCTCTTCGCAGTTGAGCTTCTAAGCGGGCGACATTGGCTGCTTCGGCTTCGGTTTCTCTTTGCACTTGTGCTTCAAACTTGGCAACTTCTGCTTTTTGAGCGCCGACAACGCCTGTTTTTGCGCCTGCTTGAATTTTCGCTAATTCTGCTTGTTTGACTTTGACTTCTTTGTCGGCTTGTTGGAGGATTGCTTGGTGTCGATCGCGCGTATCGAGAACTGCTATGATTTGTCCTTGACTGACTCGATCGCCCTCTTCCACCTGCAACTGTTCAATTCTTGCTCCCTCCGACGCCGAAGGGGCCGACAATTTGATAACTTCCCCCTGGGGAGTCAACCTACCCAAAGCGGTAACGCTGGTGCGGGTGGAGGCGGGAGTTGCAGCAGCCGTTGCAGCCGCTGCCTTTAACTCTTCGGCTTTTCTAATTTGAGATACTTGCCAAAAACCGACTCCTGTGGTAACTACAGTGGCAGCGATCGCTAAACCGATGATTCCTCGTCCTGGGGGTTTTAAAAATGATTTATCCTTGACCGGTGATTCCTTTCCCATGACTTATAAAGTAGGTGATCTCCTGATTAAGTTTTTTTCACCCACTGTGAAGTATTGTAAACCAATTTCAGCTATTTAGGGATATCAAAAAGCACCTCGGTCATGTAATGTTCGGCCCAATCTTGACCGAAAGCTTTTTCGAGTACGCGACGGGTTTTGTCGTTTTGCTGCTGCTGGGTGCAGTAGTAAATTTGAGCGTCTAGAATTTCCGATGCTTCGGCGGCAGAGACTGGTTCGGAAGCGACTGCCTGTTTGCAGTGAATTTCAACGTAGGATTCAACAATATCCAAAAACCGACTGTTTTCTTCGATCGACTCGGGCCGCACAAACAGACAAAATTCTGAGAAAATATCCCCCCATTCGGGAATTTGGCGGGGACAAGAAAATTGATCGATCGGCAATATTGCCAGTTGGGTTCGGTAGGTTTCCGACAAAGTTCGATCGGGATTGAGGGGAGAAAGGTCTGCGATCGCGGCGCTAACTTGGCCTTTGCCTGCTACTATATCCGTACCGAACATCGGCAAAGCATAATTCGGTCTGGGAAACATCACGCAGTGCAGAATGTCAAGCAAGGGCCCGACTTTAGCGAGTTCGAGGTGTATTTTGCGGAACTGGGGCGTTTGATAGCAGCGGTTTTCAATGATCAGTTTTTCTCCTTCCAAGCGGCCTTCTACGTATCCCAACTCAGCGGGCAGGTGGTAGGGTTCGAGGTCGAGATAGCGGTGCCATACTGCTTCCATCCGGTCTGCTAAATCGCGGATGAGATGGTGCTGTTGGTCGCGCAGAGAAGGCTGGGATATTTCTAACATTCTTATTTATCGGGGGATAGCTTAATAAAACTTGATTCTACTGTTGCAAGATGCAGGAAAAAAGGTAGATACTTTAACAATATCAGTAGATTGACTTACGATCGAGCAAGTTTTACAGGAGATTTTGTATGTTTGGTCTGGGATTGCCCGAAATGGGCATTATTGCGGTGGTGGCTATACTAATTTTCGGCCCCAAGAAGATTCCTGAGTTAGGAAATGCTTTGGGCAAAACGCTGCGGAGTTTTAAGGAAGGGGTTGGTCAATCTGAGGATGAAGCTGTTGAGAAGGATAAAGAGGAAGAGGGCCAGCCGAAAGTGTAAATTAGGTTTGTAGTGAGGATTTTAGTCTTCCTTTTTAAGGGCTCAAGCCCTCACTAAGAACCTATTCTGGAAATTTGCCTTCTCTAACTTCGAGGGAATAATCTGTGACAGCTTGGGTAATTGTTTCTCGCAAATTGGCGTAAGCTTTAGCAAAGGGCGGCTGTTTTTCGGAAAGTCCCAACAAATCGGAAGTAACTAAAACTTGACCGTCGCAGTGTGGCCCGGCCCCGATACCAATGGTGGGAATAGTTAATTTTTGGGTAATTTGAGCGGCTAAGGCTGCGGGAATGTGTTCTAAGACGATCGCAAAGGCACCTGCTTCTTGAAGCGCGATCGACTCTGCTAGGATGCGATCGGCTGCTTCGGCCGTTTTTCCTTGTTTTTTGTAGCCGAGTTGGTGTACGGACTGCGGAGTTAAACCGACGTGCCCCATCACCGGAATTCCGGCGGATGTTAGCTGCGAAACTGTGGCAGCCATTGCTGGATATCCACCTTCCAATTTTACAGCTTGAGCGCCAGTTTCTTTCAAAGCTCTCCCGGCCGAGTGCATGGCTTGCTGGGGACTTTCTTGGTAAGTCAAAAACGGCAAATCTACAACAATTAATGCTTGTTTAACTCCACGCCGCACTGCTTTAGCGTGGTGCAGCATTTCATCGAGGGTTATGGGTAGGGTTGTGTCGTAGCCTAAGACTGTCATGGCGAGGGAATCGCCGACTAGGATGATATCTACGCCTGCTCGATCGATGAGTTGGGCGATCGCATAATCATAAGCTGTCAGGGCAACAATTGACCGCCCTTGTTGTTTCCACTGAATTAATTGATGAGTAGTGACTGACATTTTAGTGCAAAAATATAATATTATCTCCTGCTATTACTTATAATATCAAATATAATAAATTATATACAATCAATATTGTAGGGTGTGTGAGGCGCGGCGATTAAGAACTGTCACAAATTGAGCAACTTCATTCAGCGCCTCACGCACCAGCAAAAACTCAATGCAGGCCTGTAATGATGCGCCTTAGCACTAGGTATAAGCTGCGATGGCTCAACTAAATAATCTACAATTTAGGCTGCATATTATACATTTTAACAATATTTATAACGGAGCGATATCTTTATTTATTCCTGAATTTCTGCTAATAACTGTTCCCCGAAAGGATGTTTTTGCAATTGCTCAAATGTCCAATGGCCTTTACTGATTCCTTCCCGCCACAGCCCAACATAATTTTCCCACACAATCTGAATGTTGGGGTGGTTTTCTGGTAATTTGCTGCGAAGAATTTCCACAGCTTGCAAACACAGCGGTTCTGCTTCCGAGTACCTGCCTTGGGAGTGATAAAGTAAAGCTAAATTGTTGAGGCGAGTGGCTAAACTGGGATGGTCTTCTGGGAGCGATCGTCTGTTTATTTCTAATGCTTGTAAATACAGCGGTTCTGCTTCCGAGTCTCGACCTTGGGAACAATAAAGTAAAGCTAAATTATTGAGGCAAGTGGCTAAACTGGGATGGTCTTCTGGGAGCGAACGCCTGACTATTTCTACTGCTTGCAAACACAGCGGTTCTGCTTCCGAGTACCTGCCTTGGAATTTATAAAGTAAAGCTAAATTGTTGAGTTTAGTGGCTAAATTGGGATGGTCTTCTGGGAGCGAGCGCCTGTTTATTTCTAATGCTTGCAAATACAGCATTTCTGCTTCCGAGTACCTGCCCTGGGATTCATAAATTCCGGCTAAATTGTTGAGGTTACTGGCTAAACTGGGATGGTCTTCTGGGAGCAAGCGCCTGACTATTTGTAATGCTTGCAAATACAGCGTTTCGGCTTCCGAGTACCTTCCTTGGGAACTATAAAGTCCGGCTAAACTGTTGAGGTTACTGGCTAAACTGGGAGGGTCTTCTGGGAGCGAGCGCCTGTGTATTTTTAATACTTGCAAATACAGCATTTCTGCTTCCGAGTACCTTCCTTGGGAATAATAAAGATCCGCTAAATTCTTGAGGTGAATGGCTAAACGGGGATGGTCTTCTGGGAGCGAGCGCCTATCTATTTCTAATGCTTGCAAAAACAGCGGTTCCGCTTCCGAGTACCTTCCTTGGGATTTATAAAGTCCGGCGAGGTAATTTAAACTACTTGATAATGCCGCTTCCACATCTAATCCTTGTTGAAGGGCGATCGCCTTTTTAAAACAGTCTATCGCCAATTCATACTCATCCTGAAAATTTTCGCACTCTCCCGACTCTATCCTTCTGTTGTAAATCTTCCCCATACTGGCATAAAGACTTGCCAAACTGGGGTCTTCGAGTCCTTTTTTCTGTTCGGTTCGCGCGATTAAATCCTGCAAATCTTCCAGCGGAATCAAACTCGGCGGTTCGCGATCGTCCTCTTCAACTAGGGATCGAAACGGTTCAAATTCAGTTTTGGTAATAGCCGCAGTTTTTTTCGTATCAAAGCGAAACACACCTTTCCGCCAACTCCAAAAATCAGGAGACTCATTACTAATCAGAATTTCAATTTGTCGCGTCACCCACAAGACAATCGAAAACGGAAACTCCCGCAATGCTTCCCGCGTCCATTGCAAATAGCCGAAAAACACTTCCTGTTCCGATCGACTTTCGCCAAATTGTTTAAAAAACCGCAGTTTCTCCACACCCGTCACGGTGATCACGGCTTTTCCCCGCTGCTGCAAATATGCTTCTTGTTCGACTAAATTGGCGATCGCCGATCGCAAACTCGGTTCACCCCTCGCCAATTCTACGCGATAGCGGCGGATATCCGGTTCGAGTTCTGCTTCATAATCCGAAATCAGGCGATCGCGACAGTCGCTATCATCGCAAACAGCGATTAGCAAGTTGAGAATATCTTTACCCGCTTCAATTGACACGAGTAAATCTTCATAATTATCTTGGTTTTGACTGTTGAGATTCGACATAATTAATTGTCATTGATATCGAAGTCTCGATCCCCCTAAATCCCCCTTAATAAGGGGGACTTTGAGAACACTCTTGTCCCCCCCTTAATAAGGGGGACTTTGAGAACACTCTTGTCCCCCCCTTCTTAAGGGGGGTTAGGGGGGATCGACTTTGGACTCAGACATTACCTTAGTCTCCCTTTGCTGGGACGAAAGTTTGAGCGATCGCGTTGCTAGCGGTTTCAACCGCCGAGTTTAATTGTTGAGTATAAAAGAAATTATTAACGCGGAAAATCATCTCGCTGCTTTAACAATTCTAGCACGATCGGGTGAATGTCGTACCACAAAACAGCATTGCGATATTCCAAAACATATAACCCATGCAGCAAGTCCAAAAAGCCTTGTGCTTTCGGGTCAGCAGGTTTAAAATCTCTGTAAGTTGCCATCAACATCTCATAATCAGTTGTTCCTAAACGGGTATCAAAATCGATCCGCAATTTATTAATCGCTTCCTCAAACACCTCAGCATTAATTTTAATCGCAGCTTCTGGATTCCGTCGCACCAACCGCAAACAAATGCGACAGCATTCGTTAGCAATTCTAATCAATTCTCGCAATACTCCACCGCTGTAGGCGACAACGCGATCCAGGGTTTCCGGTTCGATCAATTCACTTCCCAAGCGTTTAGCTAAAATCTCTTTCAATCTCGCCGCCGGTTCCGCCATTGCAACAGCATCAGCATTCCGGCTTTCCCCGCGTTTAAACAGCTTTGTGACTGGCATGAACACGATTTGATCGTTAGTTTCCGTTTCCACGGTAGCGGCCAAAGAGACATCTCGCAGCGCCGAAATAGGAGTTGTTAAAATCATCCTAAAATTCGGCAAAAATAGGGCTTTGATATGTTCTTGATAAACTTGGCGAACGACACCTAAATCCAACTTATCCAGGTCATCAATCACTACAATTACGTCTTTTTTGGCACCTTCTCGAACTACGGCAGCAATCTCGTTAATTGTCGCCACCAAATCCGAAACTTTGCGAATAAATTCTTGTTTTATTTCTTCACGAATCGTCGCATCAGCTTTTAACTTCCCTGTAATCATCTTAAACAAGTTAAAACCGACAGATCCGCTTGCGCCCAATTCGTCAATTTTTGTTTTAGTTTTAGTGGCAAACCAGTTATAAAATGATTCTTTAATTGATTGTTTGATGGGAATTTCCAGTTTTTCTGCAGCATCCATCAACTGAACTGCGATCGCAAACAAGATATTGATATGATTGACATCCGACATTTCGATCAAGTCGGAAATCGAGAAAAAGACTGTAAAATAGCGATCGTCCATCTGGCGGCAAAATTCCGCCAACAGTGTAGATTTACCGCAACCGCGATGTCCGCTAAAAATAATTTTACCGCTACCGGAAGGGTCATCTTCGACTAATTGCTCTAATTGTTCGAGCACTTCCGTCCCGTATTCTACTCGGAAGTTCTCGACTTCTTTCGGAGTTATCAGCGGCGATAACTCCATATTTGCATACGCTGTCCGAAAGGATTCTAATAATATTTTTGACATGGCACTCTGAGGCTATTATTTAATGTTCTTCATGATTATAAGCTTTCTACCATCTTAATTGTAGATTTTGGGCCGGATGTGGGGCACACCCCACAATAGTTTTTAAAGCCGGAGAGCTCCCCTAGCCTCCCTTAACAAAAGGGGGACAACATTACTCAAAGTTGGTCTTTTTAAGGAAGTAAAATTTAGGGGTAGCTGAATTTGAGGTGAAATGTTTAATATTTAATTAGTTAATTCCTACCGCCATCCCAACCACCTGAGCACGGGCACAACTAAATAATGACTTACTCCCAAACAAAGCCCGATCGCACTTCCCAACAAACCAAAGAACACAATTGAACCCCAAACTTGCAGCCAGCCGAAGGTAACGTTAGACAGTGACAAAATCCCAAAGAAACTCCCCGGAAAAATGTTCCAAGCATTCAGCAACAGAAACATTCCCGTAGAGAAAACAGCCACTACCAAAGCGTGAACTAATTGATGGCTCCGCAAACCCATTCCCACAGTCAAAGAGGCGATCGCAAAAGCTCCCAAAATAACCCCCTGCACACCGCTAGAAGCTGTTGCTTCCATCCAGCACAAACCAGCCAACAAATAACCCTGAGCTCCCATCAATCCAGACAGCCAATACTGTTTTTGCTGGCGAAAACTCCCCGCATCAGTCAAACCGATCGCAGTTCCGAACCCCGCAAACCCAAACAGCAGCACTTCCGGCCCGACAGCGAAAGTCATGTTAGGCATTAATTGCTGCAAACCTTCATTCAGAAAACTGGCAATTTCCGGGCCTAGAGGCGAAGCATAACCCAAAACCAAACCGCCGATCGCCCCGGCAGTTCCACCAACGCCACCGAGCACCATTTCCCAGCCCGTATCCAGAGAAGCTACCACGATTTGGGCGATCGCGCCGAACACAACACCAGTCAGGCTGACAGTTTTTTGCGCCCCCGCCACCACTACTTGCCGGCAGAATTCTACAATAGCTTGGCCGATTGGGGCGATCGCGATTTTGCCCTTACTCCTAGCATAAATCTCCTGCAAACGCGCCCGAACATCGCCAGCCGTCGCCGGACGCTGCTGCACGTTCGATCGCACCATATCGTCCAACAAATTCGCCAAAGCCGGACTCACAGATACAATGTGGCGCCACCGCAACTCCCCCGTCATCGGATCTTCAATTTCCGCCGGATACTTCCCCGTCAGCAAGTGAATGCAAGTCCGCCCCAGGGCATAAAAATCCGTCGCCGGCACCACACCGCCGCCAACAATTTGTTCCGGCGGACTGTACCCGGGCGAAATCAACCGCGTCGAACTCCGAGAATCTTTCCCCACGGATTCGACACCGCCCATCTGTTTAACTCCCCCAAAGTCGATCGTCACCAATTGCAATCCGCCCAAACCCTTGCTTAGCAAAACTTGGGGCGATTCCGGGTCTCGCAGCATCAAATTTGAGGGTTTAATGTCGCGGTGAATAATCTGACACCTGTGCAACTCCTCTAAAATTTCCACAGCTTGACTCAGCCAACTAAACACCCATTCCTGCGGACATCCCTGAGGGTGCTCGTCGAGAACCTCTTCTAAAGTTTTGCCGTGAATCTTTTCCATTACCAAACAAGGCAGCCGCTTCGCCGCAGGATTTCCCTCGCCACCTGCAAAATTTTGCGTTTGGACGTGAAAATAACCGTCTGGATCGACTCTAGGGACGCCCGGGTGCCGCAAAAGTGCCAAAACCCAAGCTTCTTGCTCGAACAGTTTCAGCGCTTTCGCGGAAGTTTCGAGCAACACTTTCAGGACGCGCTCGGTTTGAGTTTCTGTGTCCCAGACTGTGAAAATTGCTGCAAAGCCCCCGGAACCGAGGCTTTCTAGAGGCAGGTAGCGATTTTTTAGTCGCAGCGGAGCCCCGCAACTATGACAAAAATTGTTGCCCCAAGTCTGAGGGTAGGGCCTTGGGCAATCTGGATTGATGCAGTGAACGGCTTTTGAAGGGGGGTGAGGCACAACCAGAGTAAAAATGGGGCTAAATATCCATACTAGACTTACGCGCAGCTAACGCAGAAACCCGGTTTTCAGCGAGGTTAAATGGCTGTAACGGCGGATTTGGTTTGAGAAACGAGCTTACTCTTGCTGCACAAGTCCTGTCCATATTATGTGGTATGCTGTCGATTTTTGAGTTGACGGTCTGGAAGTCGCGGGATTTTAGATTTTAGATTTTGGATTTTGGATTTTAGATTGCATACAGGATTGCTGTTGAGATCGATCTCAACTGCCATCCACAACTTTAGGTATTTCTAACTACTTAGCCCAGACCCATTACCCCTTACTAATTCTGATTTTTAAGTATTAAATTCTTTACATAAACCGTATTGATTCGCTGTTCGGCTCGCTGCACCATATCTTCCGCTCAAGCGAAATTCCTCCCTGCTCTGCGATCCCCAGCCTTTCCTCCTGCATCCTTCGCCGCTGGCTTTTCATAAGATATGTTACAAATATTTGCCTAATGTAAAGCAAAATAAATAATACTTATGATGATTAAAAGAATATTAAAATTTGAGAACGCCACTTTATTGATATATTTTTAACAGCCTGCGATCGGGCAAAAAAATTAAGCGAATACTAGGAAGCGAGATATGGCTTACGCGCAAACCCAAACTCAATCAAAGGCTGGGTATAAAGCCGGAGTTCAAGACTATAAACTAACGTATTACACGCCGGACTACACCCCAAAGGATACAGATGTTTTGGCGGCTTTCCGGGTAACACCGCAGCCGGGAGTACCCCCTGAAGAAGCAGGCGCTGCTGTGGCTGCTGAATCTTCCACAGGTACATGGACAACTGTGTGGACTGACCTCCTGACCGACCTCGACCGCTACAAAGGTCGCTGCTACGACATCGAGCCAGTTCCCGGTGAAGACAACCAGTACATCTGCTTCATTGCTTATCCTTTGGATTTGTTTGAAGAAGGTTCCGTCACCAACTTGCTGACCTCTTTGGTCGGTAACGTGTTCGGTTTCAAAGCTCTGCGCGCTCTGCGGTTGGAAGACTTGCGGATTCCCATTGCTTACCTGAAAACCTTCCAAGGCCCTCCTCACGGTATTACCGTTGAGCGGGACAAATTGAACAAGTACGGCCGTCCTTTGCTGGGTTGTACAATTAAGCCCAAATTGGGTCTGTCTGCTAAGAACTACGGCCGTGCCGTTTACGAAGTTCTGCGCGGCGGTTTGGACTTCACCAAAGACGACGAAAACATCAACTCGCAACCGTTCATGCGCTGGCGCGATCGCTTCCTGTTCGTTCAAGAAGCTATTGAAAAAGCTCAAGCAGAAACCGGCGAAGTCAAGGGTCACTACCTCAACGTAACAGCCCCCACCTGCGAAGAAATGATGGAGCGGGCTGAGTTCGCTAAGGAAATCAAAACCCCCATCATCATGCACGACTACCTGACCGGTGGTTTCACTGCTAACACCACCTTGGCTAAATGGTGCCGCCGCAATGGTATTTTGCTGCACATCCACCGCGCCATGCACGCAGTTATCGACCGTCAGAAAAACCACGGTATCCACTTCCGCGTGCTTGCCAAGTGCTTGCGGATGTCCGGCGGCGACCACCTGCACTCCGGTACAGTTGTGGGCAAACTCGAAGGCGAAAAAGGCATCACGATGGGCTTCGTAGACTTGATGCGCGAAGACCACATTGAAGAAGACCGCAGCCGCGGTATTTACTTCACCCAAGATTGGGCCTCCATGCCTGGTGTCATGCCGGTTGCTTCTGGTGGTATCCACATCTGGCACATGCCGGCTTTGGTGGAAATCTTCGGCGACGACTCCTGCTTGCAGTTCGGCGGCGGCACCTTGGGCCACCCTTGGGGTAATGCACCTGGTGCAACTGCTAACCGCGTTGCTTTGGAAGCTTGCGTCCAAGCTCGTAACGAAGGCCGCAACTTGATGCGCGAAGGCGGCGACGTGATCCGCGAAGCTTGCAAATGGTCTCCTGAACTGGCTGTTGCTTGCGAACTCTGGAAAGAAATCAAGTTTGAGTTCGAGGCAATGGATACCCTTTAAGGATTTTTGGTTGGAGATTTTAGGTTTTAGGTCGCAAACTTGCTAGGAAGTCTTTATCTTTGAAGAAGATTTACAAGTAAGTTTGCATCCAAAATCTAAAATCCAAAATCTAAAATTTGAGGGGGCTGGGGTCAAAATGGATCTCAAACAAGTTGCGAAAGACACCGCTAAGGTGCTGGCAAGTTACCTAACCTATCAATCCGTGCGGATGGTGGTCGCTCAGTTGAGCGAAACCAATCCTCCTCTGGCAATCTGGTTGAATGATTTTTCTACTAAGGGCAAAATCCAAGATGGAGAAGCTTACATTCAAGAGTTGCTTTTGGAAAATCAAGATTTAGGATTTAGGATCATGACTGTGCGAGAGTATCTGGCTCACGATGTGACGGAATTTTTGCCAGAAATGGTTTGTACTGGCATTCAACAGGCGAATATGGAACACAGACGCCAGCATTTAGAGCGAACTACGCAACTTAATTGGTCTGTTTCTAGCAGTAATCCTGAAACATCAATAGATTCTGAACCGAATCTGGATAATTTGTCGAGTTAATCGATCGACAAGTGCGATCGAACACACACCTTAGAGATACAAAAAATGAAGACTTTACCTAAAGAGCGTCGTTACGAAACTCTGTCCTATTTGCCCCCGCTGACAGACGCGCAAATTGCCAAGCAACTCCAGTACATCCTGGATCAAGGCTACATTCCCGGCGTAGAATTCAACGAAACCTCTGCCGCTGAAATGCGCTATTGGACTCTGTGGAAGCTGCCTTTGTTTGGTGCTCGCAGCGTCCAAGAAATCATGACAGAAGTTCAAGCTTGCCGTCAAGATAATCCTGGTTGCTACATCCGCGTCATGGGTTTTGACAACGTGAAGCAGTGCCAAGTGCTGAGCTTCATCGTCCACAAGCCTAACACCAGAGGCTACTAAAAAGTATTGGCTGGCTAATCTAACTTTTAGGTTAACAGTCATTGCAGATTGGAGGCGGGGAATTTTCTCTGCCTCTTTTTTTATAGTTTGCAAATAGCTTTTAACACTTGCAGCAACAAAACTGAAGAGTCGGACTCCATCAGGTTTAGCAAAGGCATTAGTTGATAGGTTGGGTTATTGCCCCCCTGAATATTGACGAACTGATAGTGCATTCCGTTTGTTGTCAAGCCCCAGATTGTATCCTGATATTTTAAATTTTGATAAGCAATACTCCGGACAGTTTTTAAGCAGCCAAAGTACCATAAGACAAGACTGAAGGAAGGTTAGGGTGATTTAAAATCA